>NZ_JHVI01000025.1 GCF_000620065.1 Meiothermus cerbereus DSM 11376
ATCGGTGCCCGCATGAAACGCTCGGGGATGCAGTGGAGTCGCCCTGGGGCTTCGCGCACAGCAGCCCACCGCGCCCAGCTATGTAGTTCCCATCCGCTGGTGGCCTTCGAGGCCCTGAGGTGGAGGGCTTTCCCTGTACGGAATTGCTGAGATGCACCCCAAAAGAAGTTTTTTCTTGCTTGCAAAGCCTGGAGGTGCTAGGCTACTCGAGGCGCTTTGCTAAGCAGGAAGCATTGGGGTTTTCTGCTGATCGCAAAAGCTCAGGAGGCACCGTGGAAGATCACAGTTCTAGTCGAAGATTTTGCCCGGTGTGCTCCCACACCGAGTAATCCTCGACAAACCGTGTACCCTGCGGAGCTTCCTTCCAAGATTCGGCTCAGGCCGAAAACCGAAGGAGGCCGCATATGTACGACAGCGAAACCTTGGTTGGGCTGGAAGCCCTCAAAAACGCTCTTCGCGAGAGTGACGCCTTCAAGGTTAAGGCTGCGCTGGAAGAGCTATACCCCGCACAGATCCTGGAACATTGGGCAGAGTTCGCCCCCGAGCACCGCCGGGCCATCCTGACCCTGCTCTCCCCCGCCGAGGCCGCGGAGGTCTTTAGCCACCTCGAGGAGGCCGAACAGGCCGAACTTCTGGAAGCCCTGCCGCCCTGGCGGGTCAAGGAACTGCTGGAGGAGCTTTCGCTCGACGACCTGGCCGATGCCATCAACGCCGTCGAGGAAGAAAACAGCCCCGAAGCTGCTGAAGCCTTGTTACAGCAGCTAGACCCCGAGACCCGGGCCGAGGTAGAAGAGCTGGCCGAGTACGAAGAGGACGAGGCCGGGGGCATCATGACCTCGGAGTACATCGCGGTACGGGACAATATGCGGGTCGAGGAGGTGTTCCGCTTCCTCAGGCGCGAGGCCCCGGACGCAGAGCAAATTTACGTGATTTACGTGGTAGATGCCGAGCAGCATCTAAAAGGGGTGCTTACCCTGCGTGACCTGATCGTGGCCGATCCCAAAACCCGCGTTTCGGAGATCATGAACCCCGATGTGATTTACGTGCGCGACGACACCGACCAGGAGGAAGTGGCCCGGCTGATGGCCGACTACAACTTTACGGTGCTGCCAGTAGTGAACGAGGACAAAAAACTGGTCGGGATCGTAACCATCGACGACGTAGTAGACGTAATCGAAGAGGAAGCCACCGAAGACATCTACCGCCTGGGTGCGGTGGAGTCGCCCGAGCTGGTGTACAGCAAATCGAGTGTGTGGGAGCTGTGGAGCGCCCGGGTACGCTGGCTGATTATCCTGATCGTGACCGGCAGCATTACCAGCAGCATTTTGCAGGGCTTCGAGTCGGTGCTCGAGGCCGTCACTGCCTTGGCCTTTTATGTGCCAGTGCTGGTAGGCACCGGGGGCAATACCGGAAACCAGTCCAGCACCCTGATTGTGCGAGCCCTGGCCACCCGCGACGTGTCTTTGGGCGACTGGCTGCGCATCATACGTAAGGAGCTGGGCGTTGGTGTGCTGCTGGGTATAACCCTGGCTGGCCTGCTAACCATCAAGGTACTGATTGACGGACAGGTTCAACTGCTGTGGGTGGTGGGCATTTCGCTAGCCCTGGTGGTGCTGCTGGCCAACGTGGTGGGCGCCATGTTGCCCCTGCTGCTACGACGGCTTAAGCTCGACCCCGCCCTTATTTCCAACCCCCTGATTGCCACCGTTACCGACGTAACCGGGCTGGTGGTATACCTGAGCGTGGCCCGCTGGCTGCTGGAGCTGTAACGGCCAGACTTCTCCCACAATTGAGCTGCCCACCTGGCCATTGTGCCAAGCGCCTGATTGGCCTTACGGGCAGGCCGCGTGCGGAAAACCATAAATCCCGACAAAGATACTTGATTTATTGGTTGCCGCTTGCTAGCGTTGAGGGCGCGGTTGCCGGTTGGCAAGGCACGCTCCTGAGGTGCCTGGCAAAGCTGGCTACCCCAAGGCTGCCCTGCTGATGCACCCGGGCAATTTTCAACTGTTCTGCTTTTTTTGACACGCCTTTTCTGAACCTGACTGCGATGTTTTCTAGTCTGACCCGACCCATCCCCAAACCCCTGCTGGCAGTGGCCTGGCTGGTGGGTTCGGCGGTGGTGTTGCCGATGCTGTACCTGGTGCTGCGGGCCGCCGAAGCCGAGCCCCACCAGCTCGCCGAGATTGTGTTGCGGGAGCGCAATCTACAGTTGCTTGGCAACACACTGGCGCTACTGGTGGGGGTGATTGCCCTTACGACGGCGCTGGCCCTCCCGCTGGCCTGGATTACCAGCCGCACCGACCTGCGGGGCAAGCGCTTTTGGACAGTTTTGCTGGTGCTGCCGCTGGCAGTGCCTGGATATGTGGGGGTGTTTGGGTTCTTTGGGGCCGCCGGGGCCAGCGGCTGGCTGGAAAGCTTGCTGGGCTTTCCCTGGCCCCGGCCCACGGGCTACCTGGGGGCCTTAGGGGTGCTGACCCTTTTTACCTACCCGTACCTGTTTTTGAACCTGCGGGCCGCACTCTTGGGGCTGGATGTGGGCCTCGAGGAGTCCGCCCGCAGCCTGGGCTACAGGGGCCTCGAGGTCTTCTGGCGGGTGGTGTTGCCCCAGCTCCGGCCCGCCCTGTATGCCGGCTGGCTCCTCATCGGGCTGCACGTGCTGGGCGACTTTGGGGTAGTCAGCCTGGTGCGCTTCGAAACCTTCAGCTATGCCATCTATCTGCAATACTCGGCCTCCTTCGACCGGATATATGCCGCCTGGCTCTCGCTGATGCTGATTGGGCTAACCGGAAGCCTGCTCTGGCTCGAGGCCCGCCTGCTCAAGAACCTCTCCCTGAGCCGGGTAGGGCTTGGTAGCGCAAGGCGACCCCAACCGGCCAGGCTGGGGGCCTGGCGGTTGCCCGCAATAGCCCTGATGGGGGTGCCCATTGTGGGGGCTCTGGTGGTACCGCTCACCTCCATTGTGTACTGGCTGGCACAGTACCCCGGCACCTATGTGAATGGCTTGGGTGGCATCCTGGAAGCCTTGCGAAACTCGGTTCAGGCCGCTGCCCCCGCAGCCATGCTGGCCACCTGTTTGGCCCTGCCCCTGGCCTACCTGGGGGTGCGCTACCCCAGCAGGCTCGCGAGGCTTCTCGAGCGCACCGCCTACATCGGCTACGCCACACCCCCGCTGGCCTTTGCCCTGGCCCTCATTTTCTTCAGTCTGCGCGGGATGCCCTTCCTTTACCAGACCCTGGCCCTGCTAATTCTGGCCTATGCGCTGCACTTCCTGGCCGAGGCCATCGGCCCCATCCGCAGCGCGCTCTACCAGGCCCCACCCCGGCTCGAGGAGGCCGCCCGCAGCCTGGGCTATAAACCCCTGCAGGCCTTCCTGAAAGCCACCTTCCCCCTGCTCAGGCGGGGCATGCTAGCCAGCATGGCCCTGGTGTTTTTGTCGGCGGTAAAGGAACTTCCCCTCACCTTCTTGCTGGCTCCGGTGGGGTATTCTACGCTTTCGACACGCATCTGGGGCTACACCTCGGAAGCCATGTTTGCCGAAGCGGCCCCCTATGCCCTCCTGATCGTGCTATTCTCGGCTGGATTGGTGGGCTTACTACTCTCCCAGGAACGACGATGAAAACTCAAAGCGCCGAACGCCCTTCCACCGAGGCCCTGGCCCGCGCCCCTATCCTGCAAGTGCAGGGCCTGACCAAGCGCTTCCACCCCGATTTCCCTCCTGTGGTACAGGCGGTGAGTTTTGCGGTGGATCAAGGCGAGGTGTTTGCCCTCCTGGGGCCCTCGGGCTGCGGGAAAACCACCACCCTGCGTCTGATTGCCGGCTTTGAGCAACCCGACAGCGGTCAGATCTGGTTGGACGGCCGGGAAATCACCCGCCACCCCCCAGAACAGCGCGGCATCGGCTTTGTTTTCCAGGACTATGCGCTGTTTCCCCATCTGAGTGTGTTCGAGAACGTGGCCTTCGGTCTGCGCCACCTGCGGGGAAAAGAGCGGCAGGCGCGTGTGATGGAGGTGCTGGGCCTGGTTGGTCTGACTGTTTTCAAAGACCGCAAGCCCGGCGAGCTTTCGGGGGGGCAGCAGCAGCGGGTAGCCCTGGCCCGCGCCATTGCCCCCGGCCCCAAGCTGGTGCTGCTCGATGAGCCCTTTAGTAGCCTGGACGCCGCCCTGCGCCAGTCCACCCGCGACGAGGTGCGGACGCTGCTAAAGCAGTCGGGCATAGGGGCTATTCTGGTCACCCACGACCAGGAAGAGGCCCTCTCCTTTGCCGACCGGCTGGCCGTGATGCGGAGTGGGCAGCTCGAGCAAGTGGGCACCCCGGAGGAGGTTTATCATCGCCCCCGTACCCCCTTCGTGGCCCAGTTTCTGGGCCGCACCAACCTGATCCCCGGCGAAGCCCGGGGCCTCGAGGCCGAAACGCCCCTGGGACGCATAATGCTCTTTGAGGAGGCCCACGGCGCGGTGCTGCTCTCCTTGCGCCCCGAAGGTCTGGGCCTGGCCGTCCCCTTAGGACACCTGGGCATAGACGGAAAGCAGCTCGAGGGTACTGTGCTCGCCCGCGAGTTTAAAGGCCACGACATGACCTACCGCATCCAGCTTGGCAACCGCGAGCTAATTGTGCAGGAAAGCCCGGAAAGCCCCTTTTACCCAGGCGACAAGGTGCGGGTACTGGTGCGGGCCAAAGCGGTGGTGGTGGGGCGGGGCAGGTAACCCCCAGCCAAAGCATGCTGTCTGTTCTGGGGGACGATCCCTTTCAGGACTCGCTGGCGCTCGTGCACCCGTGGGACGATCCTTTTCAGGACTCGCTGGCGCTACAGGCAATTGTTTTCCCCCAGGCAACCACAGGTAAAATGTCAATCGCCTTGGAAGACCTCGAGCCAGCCCAAAACAAAAATCTGAGGCGCATTCTGCTCACCCTCGAGTACGACGGCACCAATTTTGCAGGCCTGCAAACCCAGGCCCAGGGCGAGCGCACGGTGCAGCAGGAGCTCGAGGCCGCCCTCAGCAAAATTCCTGGCGCAAGACCCAAAATCTGGCCCTGTGGCCGCACCGACGCGGGGGTGCATGCCATAGCCATGCCAGTACATTACGATACCGAAGACAGCATCCCCACCGAAAAAATCCCCTATGCCCTGAATAGTCTGCTGCCTCCGGATATTCGGGCCATCGCTGCCGAGGAGGTCGCACCGGACTTTCACGCCCGCAAAAGCTGCCACTGGCGTGAGTACCGCTACCGCATCCTGCAACGCCGGATGCCCCCTGCCCTGGATCGCCACCGGGTGTGGTGGATTCCACAGTCGCTCAACCTGATCCCCATGCGCCATGCGCTGGAGCACCTGGTGGGCACACACGATTTTCGGGCTTTTGCCGTAAAGGAGGAGCGCAGCACCATCCGGCAAATCTACCGTACCCACCTGGAAGTGTGGCCTGCCGAGGGTGGGCGGGAAATTTGGCTCGAGTTCGTGGGGTCTGGCTTTCTGCGCGGCCAGGTACGCAGCATGGTGGGCACCCTGGTAGAGGTCGGTCTGGGCAAGCGCAACTCCGGTTCCATTCTGGCTCTGCTCGAGGGCGGCACCCGCAAGGATGCAGGCGCTACCGCTCCCGCCCATGGCCTCTACTTTGTGCGCGCGGGCTACCAGCCCTACCGCCAGTAGAGCTGCACGTACACCCGTACCGCCTCCACCGGGGCCCTGGAGAGGTCTACACCCAAGCGCAACCCATCGTTCCAGCTATAGGCCGCCCCAATCAGCAGTTTACGCGGCTCTTGCAGCCAGGCCTGAAACCGATCCTCGGGCAGAAAAGGGCTGTTCTCACCCAGGTAGTCCCAATCCGGGTTCCACCACAAGAGCGCTTCGAAACGGCCTTTATCCAGGGCCTCCACCCAGGCTTGGGTCTCACTATCGCAGGGACACTGCAACATAAAAGCCAGGGCCTGCCCCAGCGGGAGGGGCAAGGAAGCTGTACTCCAAAAGCCCCGATCCCGCTGCCAAAAGAGCCCCACCTCTCGACCCTGTAACCCCATCCGGGGAATAAGGCTCAGGGAGGACTCTGGTTCCCCCAGGCCACTTGGCATCTGCACAATTTCTACGAACGTGCCTAGTTGGAAAATTCCAGCGCTGGCCCCCACAAAACCCTGACCCCCCACAAGCCCGGCATGGGGCAGGTAGGCCATTTCCAGGCTAAGCCACGGAATTTCGCTGGGGCCATACCGGGCAAACACCCCCCAGCGTCCGTCCCGTCCCATCAGGGTATCGTCCCAGGGGCCGCTGTAATCATGGCGCTTCCCCAGGCTCAGAACAAAATCCCCCAAATCGGTTTCGGCGACAGCCTCTAGGAGACCAAACTGCACCGCCGAATCGTACCAAAGGCCCAGGTCGGCTCGAGCCCTTACCCCTTCCCAGCGGGTTTGGGCCTGCAGCCTTCCACCCAAAGCCAACCCCCACTCCAGCGATGCAGACGGGCCTGGAGCCCCGTTGTACCCCAAAGAAAACTGCACTATCCCTGAGGGTTGCAGACATAGCACCTTTTCCTCTGGAACTACACAGTCCCATGAAACCCGAAACGTAGAGTCGTTCTGGGCAAAAACAAGCTGCGAAATAGCCAAAAAACTTGCCAGCAACGCAATCCGCATTCCTCTACAATACAGCCTCCTCGACCCAAACTCAGGCCGAAATCCACACACCCATCGGATCGGGTTGGTACAAGACCGCCAGCCCCACAACGCACCGCGGTTCTTGCAAATACTCGGAACTAATTACCCAGTACCGCAAAACGCCGCACTGGGTATTCGTAGGAACCATCATAAGAAATGTCTTTGCTTCGTCCTTTTTGCTGGGGCCCCCACCTGAAGCTGTGCCAGGAGCTGCCCTTGCATCTGGCCGGCTTTGACCTGCCCTAAACAGAAAGCTTCAGGTGGGGTTCATATCAGAACTGGCCGGTTTACAACCTGCTGCGCGGGTCGAGCGCATCCCGCAGGCCGTCGCCCAGGTAGTTGAAGGCCAGCACCGTCAGGAAAATCATGAAGCCCGGGGCCAGGGCCAGCCAGGGCGCGGTAAAGATGTACTCCTGGGCCTTGGTGAGCATGTTGCCCCAGGTGGCCACCGGCGGCTGGATGCCAAAGCCCAAAAACGAGAGGGCGGCCTCGGTCAGAATGGCCCCACCAATGGCCAGGGTGGCGTTCACAATCAGGGGTGCCAGGGTATTGGGCACCAGGTGGCGGAACATGATGCGGGCATCCCCAGCTCCCAGGGCCTGGGCTGCGGTGGTGAAATCCTGTTCGCGCAAGCTCAGCACCGCTCCACGAATCAACCGACCCGTTCCGATCCAGCCAAACAGCACGATGATGGTGATGATAATGAAAACCGAAGCCGACTCCCCAAACACGCTCTGGGCCCACTGCCCCACCGCTCCCTGGGTGTCTCGCAGTAGCGCCGAGAGCACCAGCAGCAGGGGCAGCTCAGGGATGGTCAGCATAAAGTCCATAAAGCGCGAGATAACCACGTCCAGGTCAATCTTGCCTTGACCAAAAAGACCCCATCCCGCAATGAATAAAATCAGGCCCCACACCAGCGCCAAGCCCAGCAACGAAAGCACGTTGTTAAGGGTGAGGGTACCCGAGAAGAGCGCCTGTATATTGGCACCGGACAGCTCCCAGGCTAGGTCGGCGGCCAGGAAAAGCAGCCCGTACAGCAGCACCCACGACACCACACGCCACAGCGCAAAAGGCCAGGGTTTCCAGCCGCCCGCCACTTTTGCGAAAGGGCCCACATAAAAACGAAGGGGCCGGCCCGAGAAGTAGCCGGCGAGAACCCCCAGGGTAGTTCCCAGCAAAGCCGCAGCAAAGGCGGCCACAAAGCCTACCAGCAGCGATATGCGTGCGCCGTAGATGATGCGCGATAGCACATCCCGGCCTAGCTCGTCGGTGCCCAGCCAGTGCTCCCGGGTCGGGCCCAGGAAGTAGTAGTCAGCTAGGTTCTCGCCCGTAGGCTGGGCGGTGGGGCTGTAGGGGGCAATCCAGGGGGCGAAAATAGCCATCAAGATCAAAGTAATCACCACCCCCAGCGAAACCATTGCCGCCTTGTGCTTGCGGAACCGGCGCCAGGCCAGCGCCCAGGTAGACTGGGGTTTTTGTTTAGAAGCAGTTGCAACAGCAGCCATAAAGCCCCCTAACTATAGCGGATGCGGGGATCCACCACCGCATACATCAAGTCGGCCAACAGGTTGAAGGTAGCCGTGAGCAAGGCCAGAAAAGCCAGTGCCGCCATCGCTACGTTGTAGTCTTTTTCGACCAGGGAGTCGAAAATGGCCCGCCCCATGCCGGGGTAGGAGAAGATGGTCTCGGTAATCACCGCTCCACCAAACACCCCGGGAATCGCCAGACCCACCAGCGTGACGATGGGGATCAGCGCGTTGCGCAAGGCGTGTTTGTAGAGCACGATGCGCTCGCTCAGACCTTTGGCCCTGGCGGTGCGCACATAGTCCTGGTTCAGAACCTCGAGCAAACTGGCCCGCATGTAGCGTGTCCAGGAGGCCATCTGGATGGTCGAGAGGGCCAGCACCGGCAACACCAGCTTAAAAGCCCAGTCCCCAATGAACTGGAAGAAGGTGATCTCGCCGCTGAGCACCTGCGACCACTGGAAGTCGGAAATGCTCTGCACAGGGAACTTGGGGAACCAGGGTACCCGCTCGGGCAACCACACCGCGAACACGAACAAGAGCAAGATTCCCAGGAAGAAAATAGGCATGGAAAAGCCCACGAACGAGAAGAAGGTGATCACGTAGTCGGCCCGGCTATACTGGCGCACCGCCGAAAAGATGCCCACCGGAATGGCCACCAGCAAGGCCAGGGTCAGGGCTGCACCCGACAGGATGAGCGTGCGGGGCAGGCGCTGGCCAAAGATAATTTGTCCGGCTGGCGAAGCATAGGTACGGGACTGGCCAAAGTCGCCCTGGATAGCCCGCCCAAGCCACTTGAAATAGCGCACATACACGGGCTGATCCAGACCGTAGGCCCGGCGCAGCTGCTCCAGCTGCTCGGCAGTAATCCGGGGGTTTTGCTGGCGTAGTTCGTCCAGCGGGTCTCCAGGTTGCAGGGCCAACAAAGTAAAAATCACAACGGAGGCTGCAAACAGCAAGGGAATCATTTGCAGCAGTCGGCGAACCGTGTAAGCAAACACGCCCTACATAATACCTTGTCGACAAGCCTTTTGTATGCGTACCCCGGTATTCAAAAACCTACCCAACCCCTCAAGAGTCAAGCGAGATAGGCATTTTTCTGTTTACAGAAAGCATTTATTACACCCTTTGGTTTACCCATCCACCAATTGGTGGATGCTTATCGCCATTGGCAAAAAAAGCCTCCCTGACGGGAGGCATTCAGAGAGCACAACAAACGGCGTTACTTGATGGGTTGGCCGTACTTGGCCTGGTCGTAAACCTTTTGTGCGCCCCTGGATTGCCAGCCAATTAACCACGGTTCAATGGTGGGGTAAGCCGAGTTGGCAAAGGTAGAAGAAACGTAGTTCAACAAACCCACCCGGAAAACCCGCGCATCAGACTGGAAGTACAGGGGGATCATGGCAACTTCGTCAGCCCAGATCTCCTGCATGCGGGCAAAGAGCTGCTTGCGGCGGTTGACATCAAACTCGAGCACCGCCTGGTTGCGCAGACGGTCATACTCCTCGTTGCACCAGCCCCCAAAGTTGAGCCCGCGGAAGCCGTTTTCCCGGGTGGGCACGTACACCACCTTGCCCTCCTCATCCCGGCAGGCCGAGCGCACCCCATCGTCGGCCTGGCCCATGCTAAAAGCAAAGTGCAGGAAGCCCGTCCAGGTACCCTCCTGGGCCCTGGCCCGGTACTGCGCCCCGAGCACCACCGCGCTGGGGGCATTGTTGATGCGAACCGCAATCCCCACCTGACGGTAGTTCTCGGCCACAAACTGCTGGATGCGCTCACGCACCTGGTTGCCCGCGGTGGTGGCCCACTCAATCTCAAAGCGCACGGTACGCCCATCTACGGTGCGTTGCAAAATGCCGTCCGGGCCAGGCCGCCAACCCAGTTCGGCCAGCAGTTGACGGGCCCGCTCGGGGTTGTAAGGGTACTTGGTGACATTTGGGTTAAACATGGGGTTCTTGGGAGAAACCCATGTGTGAGCCACCGTATAGAGCCCGTCAAAGAAGGCCTTGGTGATGCCCTCACGGTTCATGGCATAAATCAGGGCCTGGCGGGTCTTGACGTTATCAAGCATCAGATCGCGCACTCGCTGCACATTGGCAAACTGGTTAATCTCCAGGTGCTCGAAGAATGGGGTTTCTACTGCCCATATCTCGAAGCGTCCTGGCGCACGGCTGGTGAGTTGCTTGCTACGCCCCTGGTCGAAGGTTATGGAGACGCTCGAGGCTGCGTCAATCCCACCCCCCAGAATGGCTACCAAGAGCGAGTTGGTGTTCTGGATGATGCGGTAGACCACCCGCTGCACGTATTTTTCTTCGCCCCCCGGGGGTTTGATCCAGAAGCGGGGGTTGCGCTGCATCTCGATGGTGCTGCCCGGTACCCAGCGGGTCAGGGTAAAGGGGCCCGAATATACCATCCGTCCGCTGTTCAGGAACTGAGGGGTAGAAAACTGGGTAAAGAAGTTGCGGAAAATTTCAGCCTGTCGCGCGGTATCGTTGGTCTGGGCAGCCGCAGCTTTGGCCTTGTCCCACTCCGCGCGCATGATGTGGTTGGGGGCGTAGTACACCTGGTTGATGTCCAGGTCGTAGAAGTAGGCTGGTTCCAGGCTTACCGTGAAGTTGCGGGCATCCCGTACCCGCAGGGTAGCCCGGTCGAAAAAGTCGATGGCGGTCGAGGGCACCCCTTTGGTTTTGCCCATCTCGAAGAACAGGGCCACGTCCTCGGTGCTGATGGGCCGCCCGTCCGACCAGACCGCATCGGGCCGGATGGTGTAATCGAGCTCGAGGCGACGCACCCCCGGGCGCACCGTGGTAAAGCGCAGGCGGTTGTTCTGGGTTGTGGGCACCTCTGTCACCACCACCGGAATTACATTGAGGTCGCGGGTGGTCTGCACGATGGGGGCAAACAAAAAGTTTTCGATCTCAAACTTGATGGACTGGTTGGAGATGGCATTGACCACGTCCCCTGCCAGGGCCCGTGGCTCCTGGGCCGCCCCAATAATCAGGCTGTTGTCCTGGGGGCCAGCCAGGGCCAATCCACCCAGTAGCATCCAGGCCATGAGCATTCGTTTCATAAGACCTCCTCTTGTAGCCAGTGATTGGCTGGGCTTGATTGTATTGCCTGTCATGTGATTTGTGTACCTACCTTGAAGGCTCGAGGCAGTTCAAAAAATGATAAGAGATGTCTTTGATTTGTTCTTTTGCTGGGGCCCCCACCTGAAGCTGCGCCAGGAACCGCCCTTGCATCCGGTTGGTTTTGACCTGCCCTAAACAGAAAGCTTCAGGTGGGGTTCATATGACCTGGCCCGCACAACAAAAAAGCCAGGGGTTTCCCCCTGGCTTTGCCATTGACAGATGTCTTACTTGATGGCGATGCCACCGGCCTGTGCCTGATCGTGGCGCTTAACTGCCCCACGGCTGGCCCAACCGATTTCCCAGGAGTTCCATCCGGGGTAGCCGTTGCCACCCGAGTAGGTCGAGGCCACATAGTTGACCAGACCCGTGCGGGTTACCAGGAAGTTGGAGCGGAAGCGCAGGGGCAGGGCGGGCAGTTCTTCGGCCCAGATCTCCTGAGCGCGGGCAAAGAGCTGCTTGCGGCGGGCTTCGTCGAACTCGAGCACACCCTGGCTGGTCAGGCGGTCGAACTCGTCGTTGCGCCAGTTGCCAATGTTCTGCCCAGCGTAGTTGTTTTCCTTGCTAGGCACTAGGATTGAACCCGTATTGAGGTTCTTGTATTGGAACAGGTTGCCGTCTTCGGCCAGGCTGCTCACCCAGGCAAACATGAAGAACAGCCACTTGCCGTCCTCACCCCGCTGGATGAAGTCGTCGGCGAAAACCACCGCGCTGGGGGCGTTGGCGGTTTTGACCGCAATCCCAACCTGACGCCACTGCTCGATGAAGAGCTGCTGGGTACGTTCGCGGATGGCGTTGCCAGCGGTGGTCACCCACTCCAGCTCAAAGCGTACCGTACGGCCATCCACCGTCCGCTGCAGGATACCGTCGGGGCCGGGACGCCAGCCCACCTGGGCCAGCAACTCGCGGGCACGGGCCGGGTTGTACTCGTACTTCTTCACGTTGGGGTTGAAGAGGGGGTTGGAGGGCGCCACCCAGGTGTGGGAAACCGGCTCCGCACCATCGAAGAAGGCCTGCACCCAGGCCTCGCGGTTGATGGCGTGCAACAGGGCCTGGCGGGTGCGCTTGTCGTCGAGGGTCAGGTCACGCACGCGTTGCACGTTGGTGAACTTGTTGATGTCAATGTGCTCCCAGATGGCGCCCGGAATGGCCCAGATCTCGAAGCGGCCAGCGGCACGGCTGGTGAGCTGCTTGCTGCGGGCCTGGTCGGCAGAGATACCCACGGTCGAGGTCGCGTCGATGCCGCCACCCAGAATGGCCACCAAGAGCGAGTTGGTGTTCTGAATGATGCGGTAGACCACCCGCTGCACGTACTTATCGGCGCCACCCTGTGGCACGATGGCGTTGAAGTTGGGGTTGCGCACCAGCTCGATGGAGCTGTTGGAAACCCAACGTTGCACCTTAAAGGGGCCGCTGTAGACCATGCGCCCGGCATTGATGGCCTGGTTGGAAGCAAACTGCTGGAAGAAGTTGCGGTACAGCTCGTTCAGCCGCTGGGCATCGCGATCGGGGTTGAGGGGGGCGGCAGCCGCTTTGACCTTCTCCCACTCGGGGCCCATCTTGTGTACCGGTGCGTAGCCAATGGGCGAGCCGTAGGTGTCGTAGTAGTAGGCCGGCTCGAAGATGACGGTCATGTTCTGCTTGTCGCGGACACGCAGGTTGACCCGCTCCCAGTAGTCGGGGTTGTTGAGGGCCATCCCCTTGGCCTTACCGACTTCGAAGTAGAAAGCAAAGTCGTCGGTGTCCAGGGGGTCGCCATCCGACCAGCGCAGGTTGGGCTTCAGGGTGATGTCAATCTCCAGGCGACGCTTGCCACCACCAATGTCGGTCACCCGCAAACGGCGGTTGGCCAGGGTGGGCACCTCGGTAGCCAGCACCGCTTCGTTTTCGGCCTTCAGGTTCTGCACAATCAGGGGCGCAAAGAGGTAGTTCTCGATCTCAACCTTGATGGACTGGTTGGAGATCACGTTGAGGAAGTCACCCCCAAGCACCCGCGGTTCCTGAGAAGTCCCGATAATCAGGCTGTTGTCAGCGGGGCCCGCCAGCGCCGCACCGGCCACTAAAGTTAGACCTAGTGCAACAATCTTGCTATAACGATTCATCTAGCCTCCTTTGGGATTCTATGTTTCCATAGAATCGTTTAACTATGGCATTTTGCCGTCCCTATTATAGCCATCTAAGCAAGTCCGTCAAATAAAGCCCAAATGAGCTGGGGGCTTGCTGGGCTTGAGCACTTGTTTAGTCCGGCGCGTGGTTTTGGCTGTTTAGAACCAGCTTTATCCACCAATTGATGGATAAAAGCTCCATCGTGCCATTGATATGGCTCAGCTTTACCCCACGGTGCGTGGGATCGCGGTACCACCACACGCAGGCGGCAGGGTAAACACAAGCCCAGCGCCCACCCGGTTGCCAGTTTGGCTCCAGCCAAGGGGGGCCGCAAAAGCAGTCGGGGCTTCAGGTGCTGCAGCAACTGCCGCTGCCTTCGCCTTCGGGAGCTTTGGCTCCATCGGTGCGGAAGGAGTGTCCGCAGCCGCACGAGGAGGTGGCGTTGGGGTTATTCACACTGAAGCCCCCACCCATGAGGTTTTCGACCCAGTCCACCTCGGCACCCGCAAGCAGCGGTAAGGACATGCGATCTACTACCAGGCGTACCCCATGCATTTCCACAACGGTGTCGCCCTCGAGCTCTCGTTCATCCACGGCCATGCCATATTGGTAGCCACTACAGCCACCCGACTTGATAAAAACCCGAATGGCCGCCTCGGGTTTGTTGTACCGAGTAAGAATCTCCTTAGCACGCTCGGCTGCCAGGGGTGTAATGGAAATCGCTGTCTGCTCCTGAACCACACAGACCTCCTGACTCAAGATTAGCACGGTGGCAAAGCCAGAACGTAAGCAGGTGCACCCCAGCCGTGCTCCGCTTCGAGGTTCCCGCCACGCACAGCCACATTGAGTCCCGCCCTGTGTTCACAAGGCACACGCCTGGTTCCCCGTAGTATGTACACATGAACATTGCCAAAGCCCAACAAGCCCTGCAAGAAGCCCGCATTCCCGGCTGGTTGCTCTACAGTTTCCAGGGTAGCAACCCGCTGGCCCTGGAAGCCCTGGGGCTCGGGGGGCGGATGCTCAGCCGCCGCTTTGCCTATCTAATTCCGGCGCATGGTGAACCGGTTTTTATTATCCACGCCATCGAGAAAACCAGTTTCCCCGACCTGCCGGGCCGGTGGGTGGTGTTCTCGAGCTGGCCCGAGTTCGTTCAGGCCCTGCAAACGCATGTGGCCCCACTGGGTCGCATCGCCATGGAGTATTACCCAGGTGGAGGCATCCCCTATCTTTCGCGTATCGATGCCGGAACCCTGGAGCTGCTTCGGGGTATGGGGCTCGAGGTGGTCTCCTCGGCAGAGATTCTGTTGCAGTTTCAGACCTGGACACCCGCCGACCTGGCCGCCCATAAGCGCGCAGCCGCGGGCATCGCCGAGGCCTTGAAGCACGCTTTGGGCTTTGTGCGAGCCCGGCTCGATGACCCGCCCAGCGAGCTCCTGGTGCAAAGAGAAATCAGCAAGGTCTTTGAAGCCAGGGGCCTGGTCTTCGACCACCCACCCATGGTGGCCTATGGCCCAAGCGCCGCCAATCCCCACCACACCGTAGGGGAAAGCCGACTGGAGCGAGGTCAGGTGATGTTGATTGACCTGTGGTGCAAGGAGCCCCACGGCCCCTACGCCGATGTAACCTGGATGGCGGGCTGGGCGGTTTCGCAGGAAATCCATAAAGCCTGGGCAGTGGTGCGCAATGCCCGCAATGCGGCCCTCGAGTTTTGTAAACAGGCCTATGCCGCCGGCCGACACCCCAAAGGTTTTGAGCTCGACCGTGCAGCCCGGCAGGTCATCGAGCAGGCTGGCATGGGGGGCTATGTCCTGCACCGCACCGGCCACCACCTGGGCTTTAGCGCCACCCACGGTAACGGAACCCACCTGGACGACCTCGAGAGCCACGATACCCGTCCACTAATTCCTGGCCTGGCCTTTACCATCGAGCCAGGGGTCTACCCCGGGCCTTTTGGCATCCGCAGTGAGATTAACGTTTACCTGCACCCGTCGGGACCCGAGGTTACCACCGGTATACAGCAGGAAATAGAGCCGCTTGAGTGAATACCCGCGGGTATAAGAAATTTTTTTGACTGGTTCTTTTTGCTGGGGCTCCCGCTCGAAGCTGCGCCATTCGCTTAGGCTCTCTACATCAAGGGAACAATCCGGCAAGACTTCATATGAGACAGGGCCCAGCCCGCGCGGGCATCTACCCTGTAGCTCCAATCGTTGTATGCTTTCAGGCGGTTATGGAACGACCCCTGATGGTATTTAGCGGACAGTCCAACCTACCCCTGGCCCAGGAAATAGCCGACAACCTGGGGGTTCCGCTTGGCAAGAGCGTTACCGAGCGCTTTGCCAACGACTGTCTTTTCGTCCGGTACGAACAGAGCCTACGCGAGGGCGATATCTTTATTATTCAGTCGCTCACGCCTCCCGTGCAGGATCACCTGGTAGAGCTCTTGATGATGATTGACGCTGCCAAAAGCAGCAGCGCGGCTCGAGTCACTGCGGTAATTCCCTACTATGCCTATGCCCGCAGCGACAAAAAAGACGCCCCCCGCATCTCCATCGCAGCCCGGCTGGTGGCCGACCTGATTCAGACCGCCGGGGCCGACCGGGTGCTGACCATGACGCTGCACTCGGCCCAGGTGCACGGCTTTTTTAAAGTTCCCGTAGACCACCTTTCCGCCGAGCCGGTAATCGCCAACTACTTTGCCACCCGGGTAGAAAAACTCGAGAACGCCGTGGTGGTAGCGCCCGATGCAGGCGATATCAAGCGGGCCAGCTCGCTGGCCCGCCGCCTGGCCCTGCCCATCGCCTTCATCGATAAACAGCGGCTCTCCGATACCGAGGTCACCTCGAGGGGGTTAGTCGGCGACGTGCGCGGCAAAACAGCCCTGGTTATAGACGACGAGGTCTCCACCGCCGGAACCCTGGTGCAAGCCGCCGACTCCCTTATGCAAAATGGGGCACAGGCGGTATATGCAGCTTTCACCCATGGCGTGTACGTAGGCCCCGCCATTGACCGCATCGAAAAAGCCCCCATCGCGGAGGTGGCGGCCACCAATACCTGTACCTACAAAGCCAGACCCAGCAGCAAAATCAAGCAGCTTAGCGTGGGGCCCCTCTTCGCCGAGGCCATCTGGCGGATTCACCGCGGGGAATCGGTCTCGAGCCTCTTTACCTGATGGCCTGCCTGGCCTGGAACATAAACCTCAGCAGAAGAACGCATCAAGGGTGTGTCCGGCGTCCTGGGAAAACCTGCTACTGGCTCTGCCCGTTGGGGGCAAAGTCGGCGCCGATACGCACCGTAAGGTCGGTGTACAGGGCCGCCTCACCCGATATGCGCCAGGGCAGTCCGAGGGCTATGCCTAGCGCTTCGGCCAGTTCCGAGGCCCCGTTGGCAAGCACCTCGCTGCGCGGAGGCACGCTCTGTACCTCGCGCAGGAGCACCCGCAACCCCAGCTCCCGCAACCTGCCCCGCATCTCGATGGCAGCTGCTTCCTGGGGCGCAGCGTAAAGCACCACCGCCTCTCGGCCCCGCAAGTCTTCCAAGGTTGCTTTGGCTGTGGCCGAAGTGTCGGAAAAATAGCGCTCAACCAGCATTTTTAATTGGGCCCGGTCTACTTCCCAGCCCTGGCCAAACTGACCTGGCATCAGCAGGGAAACCAGCTGGGGTTGTTGCATGGCAAAGCCCATCAGGCTGGCGATTTGCTCGCGGGTCAGGTCGGTACGGATGTTTTGCTCCACGCTGGCAATGGCCTGTGGTATGTGCAACAGTCCGCCAGGTGAAAGGATTTGCTGCTTGAGGGCATGGAAGAAGTTCTGCTGGCGCTGAATACGGCCAATATCGCCTAAAGCATCGTGGCGAAAGCGCAGATATCCTTCGGCCTGCGCGCCACTCAGGTGCTGGCAGCCGGGCTCGAGGTCGATGTCCAGCTTGGCAGCGGTATCCTTGTACTTCATGGGTTTTTCCACACAAACGGTAACGCCGCCCAAGGCATCTACCCCGTTGCGAATGGCCTCAACGCTCACAGCCAGGTAGGCGTCAATCTCGACTCCGGTCAGGTCGCTGACCACCTGCTTGGCCAGCTCGGGGCCACCAAACTTGTTGGCGTGGTTGATGATGTACCAGCCGTAGCCGGGAATCCGCACGTACACATCCCTGGGAATCGAGAGCACCACAATGCGCTTGGTGTTGGGGTCAAAGCGCACCAGCAGATTTACATCCGACAGGCCGCGAAAGTTCTCGGCTGCCCGCTGATGGTAGTACTTGTACTCAGGCGCTACCCCCAGCAACAAGACGGTGAGGGGACGTTCCAGGTTGCGCGGCAGGGTACCGTAGCGCAGCAGGGGTTGGAGCAAAGGGTAGGCCCACCAGGCTGCGCCTATCAAGAGGGCCAGGATTAGCAAAGGTACGATACGCCGCATATCCTTGCCAGTTTAGCCTACCAAGGGTGAGAAAAGCCCGGCTTGCGACCCCAGAAATTCTGGATCGTGCGATCAGTCCAGGGTAAAGCGGGGCTCCGTCTCGTGCAGGCGCACCCGCCGGATAATGCGCTGGTCGTGTTCGGTGTCGTGGGTGCTGGCAATCACCGTCACGTAGTCGCGGATTGGGCTTCGCAGCACCTTTTTGGTCAGCACTTCTTCGACCTGGAAAATACCTGCGGAGTTGTTCATGACCACCCGAATCTCCACCGGAACCTGTTCACCTTTGAGAATCTGCACCTCGTCCACCGCCAGCGCGCTGATGGAGTGGATGTCCACCGAGCCCAGCGCGAAGGCCTTACGACCCCGGCCTTTGGTGATGTCGGTTCCGTCGGCCACGGCGGTAATACCCGCCTCGATGGTCAGGGGCTCGGGCTCGAGGTCGTGGCAGTTAATCGAGTGCAGCATAAAAGCCCTGAGCTCGATGCGCTGTTCGGGGTCGCGGTAGAGCTTTTCTAAAATCCTGTCCAGGATGGGAATAGCCAGCACTACACTAAACGACTCGTGGCGCACGCGGTGCACCTGGTTACCAATATCGTGCAGCATGGTAGAAAGCAACACGGTAAGAAAGGTGTCGTCCAGGTCGCCCACCCCGCTTTCCATCACATCGGGCTTAACCCCGTGGTCGGTGAGTAGTTGGAGGATGGTCACGCTGGCCGCGCCGGTCAGGAGCGCATGCACCCGCCCGTGATCGTTGTAGCCCAGCTTGCGCACGGTGATGTAGTTGGCCATGTCCCAGTGGCCCCGGGCCTCGGAGTCGGTGGTGAGCATCTCGTAGGCGGCCAGGGCCTTGGGGTAGCGCTGCAAGCCCTCGCGAATAGCCAGATCGGCCTCGACGTATAGCTTGGCCTTGGGCTGGGTGACCTGAACCGTGCGCTCGTTCATAACCGAACTGCCATCGCTCATACCCTGATGGTAGAGCCTGGAGACTTAGTGCGGCGTGATAAAAGCCACAGGAAACATGCTGGTAGCGAGGGTAGCGGAGCGCGCCCCTCATTCACCCCTGAAGTGCGCCGGTCGCTTTTCCAGGAAGGCTTTGGTTCCCTCGCGCATGTCCTGGGTGGCACAGGCCAGACCAAACAGGTCGGCTTCGATCTCGAGGGCCTCCTGCAAGTCCAGGCCCTCACCCCGCCCCACAGCTTCCTTGGCCAGGGCCAGGGCCACCGGGCCATTTTTCAGGATGGCTGCGGCCAGCTCTTTGGCTGCCATTAGGGCATCCTCACCCACCCGGTTGACCAGGCCCAGACTCAGGGCTTCTTCAGCGCCAACGTGGCGGCCAGTAAAAATCAGATCGAAAGCCCTGCCCCGGCCCACCAGGCGCGGCAAGCGCTGGGTTCCCCCAAAGCCAGGGATGATACCCAACCCCACCTCGGGGAGGCCCAGTCTGGCTTTGTGGCTGGCTACCCGCAGGTCGCAGGCCAGGGCCAGCTCGAGCCCGCCCCCCAGGGCATAACCGTTGATGGCGGCGATGCTGGGCACCGGCAGGGCCGCAATCTCGTTGAAGACCGACTGGCCCATAATGGCAAACTCCCGCGCAGCAAACACATCTTGCAGATTGGCTATTTGACCGATGTCGGCCCCTGCCACAAAGGCCTTGCCTTCGCCGGTGAAGATGGCCACCTTTACCTCAGGATCCTGGGTAATGACCTCGCACACGCTGGCAAGTTCAATGAGCAGGTCCTGGTTGAGGGCGTTGAGGGCCTGGGGGCGGCTAATGGTAACAATCCCCATGCTGTCTTCGACCCGGTAGGTCAGGTATTCAAATTCGGGCATATCTAGTTCAAAGGTTTCTGCCATGCTATACCTCCTGCAGGCCCTGCGGGTTTCCCAGCCACATGGTGGGCCGGCCTGCGGTCGCTATCGCAGCGACGGATGGGAACTGCGCCGAGGGCCACGACTGCATGCGCCAAGCATAACAGAAGCGCAGCAGCCTGGGGCACATGCTGTTATTTTCCCGCTTATCGCGCTTTTCACAGGACGCAGCAGTAAAGCTAGTAAGAGGCTCAAGGACTATGAAAACGCTCTATTTTGCCTCGAGCCAGTTCTCACCTATGCCGGTGCCAACCTCGAGGGGTACCTCCAAAGCCCAGGCTTTCTGCATCACCTCGCGCACCACCCCGGCCACTTGCTCGGCTTTATCAGCTGGGGCCTCGACCAAAAGCTCATCGTGCACCTGCAAGACCAGATGGGCCTCCAGGCCTTCCAGCTCGGGCTGAAGCTTGACCATGGCCAGCTTCATCAGGTCGGCTGCGGTGCCCTGCACCGGCATGTTGAAGGCCATGCGCTCGGCAGCTTCCCGCACGCTGCGGATGCGCGAGTCCAGGTCGGCCACAAAACGTCGGCGACCGAACATGGTCTCGACGTAGCCCTTCTGCCGCGCATCGGCCAGTACCTGCTCAATCCAGGCCCGAACCCTGGGGTAGGAGGCAAAGTAGCGCTCAATAAAGCGCTCGGCCTCGGCATAGGGGATAGCGAGCTCGTTAGATAAGCGGTGCGCCGACATCCCGTACAGCACCCCAAAGTTGATGGTTTTGGCCGCCCGGCGCTGCTCGCTGGCCACCTGGTCTAAATCCAGACCAAACATCCAGGCCGCGGTCTGGGTGTGGATGTCCTTGCCTTCTCGGAACACCTTGATCAGGTTCTCGTCACCCGAGAGGTGGGCCAGCACCCGCAGCTCAATCTGGGAGTAGTCAGCCACCACCAGTTTCATGCCTGGCGCGGCCCGGAAAGCCTTGCGGATGCGGCGGCCAATCTCGGTGCGAATGGGGATGTTTTGCAGGTTGGGGTCCACCGAAGAAAGCCGCCCGGTGGCGGTGCCGGTCTGGTTGAAGCGGGTGTGCAGGCGTCCGGTTTTAGGGTGAAGCAGCTTGGGCAGGGGGTCCAGATAGGTGTTTTTGAGCTTGGTGAGCTCGCGGTAGGCCAGGATGCGCTCGATAATCTCGTGCTGGCCCTGAAGTTCCTCGAGCGCACTGGCGGCGGTGGAGCGTTTGCCGGTCTGGGTCTTGCGGCCTGGGCTGAGTTTAAGCTCGTCGTACAGAACGACCTCGAGCTGATCCCTCGAGTTCACATTAAAAGGATGCCCGGCCAGGCGGTGGATCTCTGCCTCCAGGTAGGAAATTTCCTTCCCCAGCTCCTCCGAAAGCTGCAGGAGGTACTCGGTATCGAGGGAGATGCCCCTGGCCTCCATGCGGGCCAGCACCGCCGAGAGGGGCTGCTCGAGCTGCTGGTAGAGCCACTCGATTTTGGGGTTTTCGCCGATGCGGCCTTGCAGGGTCTGCCAGAGGGTATAGGCGGCCTGGGCACGCTCAACCGGGTCGTTGCTCCAGTCCCCGGCCCCATAGCGCCGCACCGTGCTGCCGGCCTCGGCGTTGGAGGGATCGTACAGGTAGGCCAGCAGCAAAGGGTCGTCACCGGGGGGCACCCACACCCCTTCTTTGAGGGCCAGCACGCTCAAATCCTTGGCGGCAATGCTGCGAATCTGGGGGAATTTTTGCAGCTCGTGCAGGCTGGGCTGACCCCGGTACACCTTGCCCTCGGCAAAAGCGGCCAGGCCCAGCCAGTTGGCCCACATGGGCTGGGGCCGGTCGAGGGTGTAGCCTAAAAAAGCATCGGGTGGGGGCGGCCAGGCCGCCTCCTGGGCAGTTGGCAGTGCTGCCAGCAGGTTTAGCTCGCGCAAAATAGAGCCGAACTCGAGCCGCTCCAGCGCTTGGCGCAAGGCCATGCGGTCTGGCTCGCGCCGGTGGCAGTCACGAAAATCGAGCTCGATGGGTAAGTCGGTGTGAATCTCGGAGAGGGCACGGGAAAGCCTGATGTTATCCCGGCTTTGCTCGAGGCTGGCCCGCACCTTGGGCGACAGGGCCTCGAGGTTGGCATACAGGGCCTCCAGCGAGCCCCATTCCTGCAAAAGCCTGGCTGCGGTTTTCTCCCCAATGCCCTTAGCACCCGGCAGGTTGTCGGAAGAATCACCCACCAGCGAGCGATAATCCACCCACTGGGCCACCGTTACGCCGTACTTTTCTTGTACAGCCTGGGGGTTCATCAGCCGCCCATCAGGCAGCATTACCTGCACGGCCTCGGAAAGCAGCTGAAAGCTGTCGCGGTCGCCAGTCAGAATGCGTACCGGGTAGCCCTCGAGCTCGGCTTTTCTGGCCAGGGTTCCGATGACATCGTCGGCCTCGTAACCCGGCACTTCCAGCCGCCTGAGTCCCATCAGGTCTACCAGCTCCTTGATTTTTTCCAGCTGGGGGTAAAAGTCGTCGGGGGTTGCGGCCCGATTGGCCTTGTATTCCTCGAATGCGTCGTGCCGAAAGGTTCTGGTAGGCGGGTCGAAGACCACAATTACACAGTCGCCATCCTCCTTGAGCAGCTTGAGCAAGGTGCGCAAAAAGCCAAAAATGGCCTGGGTAGGCTCCCCCCTCGAGGTGGTGAGTTTTTCGAAGGCAAAGTAGCTGCGGTAGGCCAGGTGGTGTCCATCTACCAACCAGATGCGATCCGGCCTGGGCAGCTCGGAAGAAAACAGTGCGGGTTGCTCCACCCGAATATTCTACCCCCATTCGGTTTCCAACAGAAAGCCGTCCGGCTTTTCGCGCCAGAGCCGGGGTGCTGGTAGGATGATGGGGTTGTGACTTAAGGCCTCCAGGGCCAGCAATGGAAAGGAAGCATATGCAGAACGAAACCGAAAAGCTCGAGTGGTTCGAAATCCAGCTCCGCATCAAGACCATCGAGGTGATGCTGGGCCCTAAGTACCGCGAAGCCATGGCCCTTACCCTGGGCACCCTCTACAACGAGCAAAAGATTGCCGCCATGGCCAAGCGTCTGGGCGTGAGGCCCGAGGCCCTTCTAGATCGCCTGGAAAAGATGCGCCTCGAGCTCGGCATCGAACAAGAGGTTACCAAGGGCGTGCTGAAGCTAAAAAAGTGAGCCGAAAAACCCCTACGGGGTCAGGCGGTGGCGGTCTCTGGGGAAGGCCCGGGCGTAGCGAACGTTGGGGAGCCCAACGAGCTTCTGTGTGAGGCGTTCGGCCCCAATGGCAAAGCCGCCGTGGGGGGGCATGCCGTATTTGAAGACCTCGAGGTAGCCCGCAAAGCTGGCAGGGTCGTTGCCCTTCTTTTTGAGTTGCTCCACCAGCACCTCGTACTGGTGGATACGCTGCCCGCCCGAGGTAATCTCCAGACCCCTGAACAACAGGTCGAAGCCCCGGGTCGAACCGTCGCCCTCGGGGTAGGCATAAAAGGGCCGGGCCGCCTCGGGGTACTTGTAGATGAAGAGAAAGTCTACCCCCCACTTTTCCTTAGCCCAGGCCCCCAGCGCCCGCTCGGCTTCCTCGTTGAAGTCGGCCCCCACCGGCATCCCCAGTTCTTCACGCAAAATACGGCGGGCTTCGTGGTGCTCGAGGCGGGGCATCTCGGCCAGATTGGGCCATTCCACCTGCAAAAGCGCACACTCGCTGGCCGCACTGTACCGGGCCTCCTCCAGCATGGCGCGGATGAGTTCCTCCTCGAGGCTCATCACATCGTGCTCGGACTCGATAAAGCCCATCTCCACGTCCAGCGACAGGTATTCGTTGAGGTGGCGGCTGGTGGCGTGCTGCTCAGCCCGAAAAACCGGCGCCACCTCGTAGACCCGCTCGTAAACCCCCACCATAATCTGCTTGTAGAGCTGGGGCGACTGGGCCAGGTAAGCCCGGTGTTCAAAGTAGTCGATGCCGAAAAGGTTGCTGCCCCCCTCGGCCCCCGCCGAGACAATCTTGGGGGTAAAGATTTCGGTAAAACCCTGGCTATCCAGGTAGCTGCGAAAACCGCGTACCAGGGCCGCTTGAATTTTGAGGGGGGCCCGGGCTTTCTCTCCGCGCAGGCTTACGTAGCGGTATTCCAGCAGCGTTTCAGGGTTAACTCGCCACTCTTCCTTGGGGATTTCAATGGGGCTTGGTTCGCTGGCTTTAGCGTAAAAATCGATCTCCTGGGCAATTACTTCGTAGCCCCCGGGTGCCTTGGGGTTCGCCACCACCTCGCCCACCACCCGCATGGAGGACTCGGCCAGCGGCAGCTCGAACCGCTTATCCACCACCACCTGAACGATACCGCTCCGGTCACGCAAAAGGGCAAATTGAATCCCCCCCAGATCGCGCTTCCAGTGCAGGAAGCCTTGCAGGGTAACGGTCTGGCCGAGGTGCTTTGCAATCTGACTGGCTAGGGTTCTGGACATGCGCTCTCCTATCTGGCTGTGGCGGAAACAGGCTCAACAAAAAACCCCCGATACAACGAGGTATCGGGGGTCGAAGTCTCACCCCCACTACAAATTGTTGTCCGCCCGTAACATCCTGAGCTGCATCTTACGAACCCGAGCGCGCTTGGTCAAGGTATTGGAGAATTTCAGGGCCATACTTGGCAGCTTTGGTTTTACCAAAACCCCTGACCTGGGCGAGCTGCTCGAGGGTTTTGGGTTTGAGCTCGAGCATCGCCTGTAGCTCGGCGTTGGTGGCTACCACATACGGGGGCACGCCCTCTTCTTTGGCTTTCTGGCTGCGCCAGGTGCGGAGGGCTTCAAAGGCCGGATCGCTTTGGCTGGCGGCTGGCTTTGCGGGCCCAGGCCGGGTGGGCGGCTGGCCTTCGTAAAACACCAGCACGCTCCAGAAAGGCGTGTTGCCCGGAACCAGGCTGCTGGATACCTGGATGGGCATCACCTGAGCCAAAAAGGCATTGAGGCGCTCGAGGTCCTTGGGGTTATCGAGTCTTAGAACAAAGGTCTGGCACTGCATAGCCCTAACCCGCCATTCATCTGTACGCTACCCACGAAGCCCCTTTTTGCCCAGCTTTCGCCGGGCTGGCCTGGAGCTGAACTTGCTGTCGTTCAATCCAAAACCCAGCGTTCCAAACACCTGGCCGGTGGTGGGCTCAATCAGGTTGCGGTGGTCGCGGTAAAGGCGCGGGGTTTTCCACAGGTAAAACAAGGCTTTCCAGTGGGGCAGCTCGTTGTAGCGCTCTGGCCACAGCTCCTTTATTTTTTGCGCTACCAGGTGGGCATATTTGGGAGACAGCGCGGGAAACACATGGTGCTCGATGTGGTAACCAAAGCCCAGGGTGAGCCACTCGAGCCACCTGGGGCTGCGTACGGTCAGACTGTTCAGCAGGGGATCGTTGGTCTCGGTAATGGGATTCAGGAGGTGGTTGGTGGCAATAAAACTCATGGCGATAAAGTTGGCAAAAAGCCAGGGCAGCACAAACACGAACAGAAAGTTGAAGGGCCCCACCCACAAGAGCATCATCAACCAGACCAAGAGCGGCAACACCGCCTGGAATATCACAACAAGGCGCTCTTTGGGCTTGAAAGCAGGCAAAAAACGCCGAAGCATCATGTGGGCATGCAAGGTAAACCAGAAAGTAAAGGAAAAAAACAGGAAGAAACTCCGCAAGGCAGGCACCTGTCTAAACATCCACTTGACCAAGGGCTTCTGTATTGCTGTTTCCAGGGCCCCCATGGCATCGGGGTCGTCGTGCGGATGCTGGGTGTTGCTGTGGTGTTCTACGTTGTGCCACTTGCGCCAAAGGCGGGCCCCTACCATAAGCGGCATAAAGGCCAGCGTTCCAGCCAGCGAGCGCAAAATTGGGTTCTTGGTAACCGCGCCGTGCAAGATTTCGTGCGCCAGAAAGCCCAGTCCTATAAATGCGTACCCAATCCCCAGCGACAACAGCAGCTTGAGGAGCACAAAAGGCGTGGCCAGGATACCCCAGGCACACAGGCCAAATAGGGCCAGAAACACCAGCAAATAGACCATACGGGCCGGAACCGGCTCAAAGAAGTGGCGAGGCAACCGGGCCTTCAGGGCTTTGGTGTACTCACGCAAGTGCTGCTCTTCAGTCATAAGGGGCTCCTACTGGACAGGGATTGCTCGAGGTCAGTATACGACAAACTTTATGTGAAGTTGCTTCGTTTTTTGTGCGAAGCAACAAAAAAAGCTCCCCGCAAAGGGGAGCTTGGACGGGTGAAACGGTTAGGCGAGCTTCACGTTTTTGGCCTGGGGGCCCTTACCATTTTTACCGGGTTCGATCTCGAACTCTACGCGATCGCCCTCGTTAAGGCTTTTGAAGCCCTGACCCTGGATTGCGGTGAAGTGAACGAACACATCGGGGCCACCTTCTTGAGCGATGAAACCATAACCTTTTTCCGCGTTGAACCACTTAACAGTACCTTTGTTCATTTACTACTCCTAGATGTCCTACTGAAACCTGCTGGTTTTAGGGGGACACTGAAGGTTAGCACGGGCCACACTAAAAAGTCAACATACGCCGCCTCGTCCAAACCCAAAAACACGGTTTTACCGCGTGTGAAGGGTGCGATCACAACCCCATGCGGCTTTCGGCTTGGTTTACTCGAGCTCCTCCACCCGCCCCACCGTCTGGTTGTCCTCGTGGTAGGTAAAGCGCAGCATGGGGCGAATGCCCAGCAAGACCTGGGGCAGCCAGTAGGGTACGTCGGCCCACATCTGATCTAGCGGCAGTGCGTCGAGGTCAAACCACTGCGGCCGGATTTCGCCGGACTCTTGCGGCTCGCCCTCCCAGAACTCCAGGCGAAACACGTGCACGGTGCGGTTCCAGTCTGGGTTTGCCGGAAACAAAAACTCCAGTCGGGCGGCATACCAGAGGTTCTGCGGCCTGGCCGACAGGCGGCACTCCTCCCAGAGTTCGCGTACAGCCGCCATGGCCAGGGTCTCGCCGGCCTCGAGCTTGCCACCAAAACCCACATACCTGCCCGCCCCAAAACCCGTCTTTTTGAGCCCCAGCAAGATGCGGTGCTGGGGCCGATCCAGCGGCAAAACCAGCACATTGCAGAGCATTATTCCCCCGTAGTCTGGCGCTTGCGCAGCAGAGCATGAAAGGTTTTCATGGCCCCCAGTGCGTTGGGAAAGCCCACAAACAGCGCCGACTGGATAATGGTCTCGCGCACTTCCTGCTCGGTCGCGCCGTTGCGCAGAGCCCCCTCGAGGTGCGTGGCAATCTCCTTGGGCGCACCCAGGGCAATCAGGCTGGTAATGGCCAGCAGCTCACGGGTCTTCAGATCCAGACCCGGGCGGGCCAGCACCTCTTCGTAGGCAAAATCGCGGATGTAGGCGTACAGGTCGGGGTCTACCTCGCGGAGGTTTTGTTTGATGGCCTCAAAGTTATCACCCCAGATGGCTTTGCGAATGCTCATGTGGGTCAGTCTGTTCGCTGGCTACATGCACGTCAAGGGCTGAGGGTTACAACTCCTCTACCCGGCCCGTTGCATACGTGACCACCCTGGTCAGGTCGTGCAGCGCATTGGGATTCTCTTTATAAGGGTCAAACAAGATGGGCCGAACCCCGGCAGCCAAAGCCCCCTTGATGTCGTCCTCGGAGTCGCCCACGTGCAGGGCCTGCGGGGGCTCAACCTGCAAGGCACGCAGCACCACCTGGAAGAGGCGGGGGTCGGGCTTGGCCACGCCCTCCAAGGCCGAAACCCCGATGTAGTCAAAGAACCCCGCCAGGCCAGTGGCCTGTAAGACCCCTGGCAGGGTCCAGTCCCAGTTGGATACCACCCCCAGCCTGAAACCCAGGCCTTTCAGTTCGGCCAGCACCTCCTTAGCCCCCGGCGTAATCGGCCAGACCTGCGGACTCTGCCAGTGTTCTTTCAGGTAGTCTGCGACCTCATCGGCGTAGGCCCCCAGTCCAATGCCGTCCATGATCTCCCAGTGAAAAGCCCGCCAAAAAGAAAGCGCCGTGGCCTCGTCGGTAGCGCGCATGTGATGGTCTGAGTAGTGTGCATAAGCGTCCTTCATGGCCTGGGGAAGGCGCTTCAAGTCGGCCTGCTGGGCCAGGCCCTTGGCTTCCAAAATGGGCCATAGCCAGTACTTGGGATGCCCCAGAATAAGGGTATCGCCGACATCAAACAACACCGCACGAATCATGCCCCCAATACTACCCCGACAGAATGAAAACATCGGTAAGCGACCTGGTGTTCGGTTGCCCCCACCCCCCAGGCATGATAGGCTCTTGGCGTTGTTCACCAGATTGTCCTGCGAGGCAATGAAGAACAACAAGTGATCCCTGGTGAGAAAACCTCAAGAAAAAGTCACTTCTGTGGTGAAGGGGGTACAGCGATGATCGAGCGCTACCAGACCCCCGAGATGCGGGTCATCTGGAGCGAGGCGCGCAAGTACCAGGTATGGGCCGAGGTGGAGATGCTGGCCCTGGAAGCCTGGGAGAAACTGGGGAAGGTGCCGGGCGGGACTGCCCAGCGTTTGCGCCAAGCCTTGCAGCAAAAACCCATCGATGAGGCCTTTGCCCGCCGGGTAGACCAGATCGAAGCCGAAACCCGCCACGATATCGTAGCCTTTACCCGGGCCCTCACCGAGTGGACGGGCGATAGCGACGCAGCCCGCTGGCTGCACCTGGGCCTGACCAGCACCGACGTGGTAGACACCGCGCAAAACCTGTTGCTGGTCGAAGCCCTGGGCCTGATTGAGCAAGAGCTGGATAAGGCTCTGGTCGCCCTGAAAAACCTGGCCGTGCGGCACAAGCATCTGCCGGCGGTAGGGCGCACCCACGGGGTACACGCCGAACCGACCAGTTTTGGCCTGCGCTTTTTGGCTTTTTATGCCGCCCTGCTGCGCGATGTAGGCCGCTTAAAGAAGGCCCGCGAAGGCATCCGGGTGGTTATGCTTTCGGGCTCGGTAGGAAATTATGCCCATGTCGAACCCGCGGTAGAAGCCTGGGTTGCCCAAAGGCTGGGTTTTTCGATCGAGCCAGCTTCGACCCAGGTGGTACCGCGCGACCGCCACGCCGAGCTGATGAGCGCGTTGGCGATTCTGGGGGCCAACCTCGAGCGCATCGCGGTGGAGCTGCGCCATCTGCAGCGCACCGAGGTGCTGGAAACCCAGGAGCCTTTCGGCTACAAACAAACGGGCTCCTCCTCCATGCCCCACAAAAAAAACCCGGTGGCCCTGGAGAACCTCTCGGGGCTGGCCCGGCTGTTGCGCAGCAACCTGCAGGCCGAGCTGGAAAATGTGGCCCTCTGGCACGAGCGCGACATCTCGCACAGCTCGGTGGAGCGGGTGATCCTGCCCGACTCCACCACCCTGGCCCACTACATGCTGCGCCGCTTAGGGCGGGTGCTGGAAGGGCTGGTGGTGTTTGAGGACAACATCCGGCGCAACCTCGAGCTGACCCGCGGCCTGGTCTACTCCCAGCGGGTGCTGGGCCTCTTGATTGAGGCCGGTATGGAACGCACCACAGCCTATGAGGTGGTGCAGCGCAATGCCCTCAAAAGCTGGGCCGAGGGGCTGGGCCTCAGGGAACTGCTCGAGGCCGACCCGGCCTGCCCCCTGAAGGGCGAAGCACTGGCCCGGGCTTTCGACCCCAGTTACTTTTTGCGCCATGTGGATACCATCTACGCCCGCTTTGGGCTGTAGAGGGGTACTATTAAGCTACCTGGCTTTCAGAGGTTCGTATGGAAAAACTTTACGAGGGCAAAGCCAAAATCATCTATCCCGGCCCCGAGGCTGGCCTGGTGCGGGTCTACTTCAAGGACGACGCCACCGCCTTCAACGGGCAAAAGCGGGCCCAGATTGCCGGTAAGGGGGTGGTTAACAACCAGGTTTCGGCTGCGCTTTTTCGCTATCTGGAAGACCAGGGCATCCCCACCCACTTTGTAAAGCTGCTATCCGAGCGGGAAATGCTGGTGAAAAAAGTGCACATTGTGCCCCTCGAGGTCATCGTGCGTAACCGCACCGCCGGAACCTTCTCCCGGCGCTACGGGGTGGAGGAAGGCCGGGTGCTGCCAAAGCCCCTGCTGGAGTTCTCCTACAAAAACGATGCCCTGGGCGACCCCCTCATCTACCCCGAGGCGGCCCTGGCCCTGGGGCTTCTTAGCGAGGACGAGCTGGAACGCATCCGCGAACTGGCCCTCTGGATCAACACTTTGCTCAAGGACTACTTTGCCCAGCGCAACCTCGAGCTCGTAGACTTTAAGCTCGAGTTTGGCCGCCTAGAGGATGGCCGCTTGGTGCTGGCCGACGAGATCTCGCCCGACACCATGCGCCTGTGGGAGATGGGAACCGGCGAAAAAATGGACAAAGACCGCTTCCGCCGCGACCTAGGCGGGGTGGAGGAAGCCTACCAGGAAGTGCTGCGGCGGGTGCTCGCAGGGGTTTATACCAAGTCTGATTATGAATGACCTAAAAGGTTGGAAGAGAGTCCCTCGGACGCGCCAAGTGGCGCGGCAGGTGAGTGGCGCTATGTGCGCCACTCACGCGCAGGATGGGTATTAGCTATGAAATACCATATAACCCTCTTAATTGAGCTCAAAGACGGCATCCTCGACCCGCAGGGACGCGCGGTGGAAGGTGTTTTGCAGGGTCTGGAGTACCCGGTCGAAAACGTGCGGGTAGGGCGGGTGCTGGAGATGGAGCTCGAGGCCCAAAGCGAGTCGGACGCCAGGGCCGCTGCGCACAACATCGGTAAAGCCCTATCCAACCCGGTGATGGAAGTGTTCGTGGTCGAGGCGGTGAAGGAGCTGGTATGAAGGTTGCGGTGGTTCAGTTCCCCGGTTCCAACTGTGACCAGGATGCGCTCTGGGCCCTGCAGATGGTGGGGCTAAAAGCTGAGCTGGTCTGGCACACCGCGCGGAACCTCGAGGGCTTTCAGGCCGTGCTCTTGCCCGGTGGCTTCTCCTACGGCGACTACCTGCGGGCCGGGGCTTTAGCCAAGTTTTCGCCCGTGATGCAGGAGGTGCGGCGGCTGGCCGAGCGGGGCCACCCGGTGGTGGGTATCTGCAATGGCTTTCAGGTGCTCACCGAAGCCGGGCTGTTGCCAGGGGCGCTTCTGGCCAACACCAACCTGCACTTCACCTGTAAAGAGGTGTTTCTGCGGGTCGAGCGCACCGACCTGCCCTTCACCAGCAGCTATAAACCAGGGCAGGTGGTGCGAATCCCCATCGCCCACGGCGAGGGCCGCTACTACGCCGACCCCCAAACGCTGGAAGCCCTCGAGCAAAACCGCCAGGTGGTCTTCCGCTATGCGCCAGACCCCAGCACGCCTGGCACGGCAGGGGAGGCTTTCAACCCCAACGGTTCGCTCAATCACATTGCGGGTATCGTCAATACAGCAGGCAATGTGCTGGGCATGATGCCCCACCCCGAACGCGCCGTAGAGGAAACGCTGGGCTCCGCCGACGGACTGCCCTTCTTTATCAGCCTGAAACAAGCCCTCGAGGTAGTGGCCTGAGTCGAACCAAAAACAGGAGGTAACGGCATGACCATCAAAGCAATCACTTTCGACTTCTGGGGCACCCTTTTCATCGAAGGCCCGGAGTACGCCGGGCAGGTCAAAAACCTGCGCAACGAGATCCTGCTGGACGCAGCCTCCGAAGCCGGGATTCCTGCCGAACCCGCCGCAGTCATGGAGGCCTGGCGGCAGGCCGCTTTGGACTTCGATGCGGCCTGGAACGCCGGTCAGGTCATGACCCCCTTCGAACGGGTCACGCGCATTTTTGCCTACCTGGGCCTGCCTTACGACGAGGGGCAGGTCGCCCTCACCACCCAGCGCATCGTCGAGGCGGCCCTGCAGGGCAACCTGATCCCGCTGCCAGGGGTGCTCGAGGCCCTGCCCCGGCTGGCCCAGCACTACACCCTGGGCATCGTGTCGGATACCGGCGTTTCCACCGGGCACATCCTGCGCGAGCAGCTCAAACGCCACAAGCTGCACGACCTGTTCAGCGGTTTTTCCTTCTCCGACGAGACCGGCGTGGTCAAGCCCAAGCCCGAGGCCTTCCTGGCCGCGCTGGACGAGATGGGGGCCAAGCCTCAGGAAGCCCTGCACGTGGGCGATATACCCCGCACCGACATCGCCGGAGCCTTCCAAACCGGCTACCCCTACGCGGTGCTCTACACCGGGCACACCCACCGCAACGGGCAGCCCGAGCCCACCGCCCGCATCAGCAACCACCAGGAGCTTATCCCGCTGCTCAAGGATGTAATCGGGCATCCACCGAGGGCCCTGTAATGCAAGAAACCCTTTCTTCCCTCCTCCAGGAAACCGGCATCCCATTGGCGGAGTATGAAGAAATTGTGCGCCTATTGGGGCGCGAGCCCAACCGGCTCGAGCTCTACTTATTCAAGGTGATGTGGAGCGAGCACTGCTCCTACAAAAACTCCCGCCCCCTGCTGCGCCTGTTGCCCAAAGAGGGCCCCTCGGTGCTACAGGGCCCCGGCGAAAACGCGGGGGTGGTGGAGATTGGCGAAGGCTGGGCCGTAGCCTTCAAAATCGAGAGCCACAACCATCCCTCGGCAGTAGAACCCGTCCAGGGCGCGGCCACCGGGGTGGGGGGCATCATCCGCGACATCGTGGCCATGGGGGCCCGGCCCATCGCCCTATTGAACTCGCTGCGCTTTGGCCAGCCCGACCACCCCCGCACGCGCCACCTGCTGCGGGGGGTGGTGGAGGGCATCGCCCACTACGGCAACGCCATTGGCGTGCCCACGGTGGGGGGCGAGGTCTACTTTCACCCGGACTACCAGGAGAACCCCCTGGTCAACGCTATGTGTGTGGGGCTTTTGCGGGTGGAGGAGCTCAAGAAAAGCCGCGCCTCGCTTGCGCGCCCGATCTACTATGTGGGCTCCAAGACAGGGCGTGACGGCATCGGGGGGGCGGCTTTTGCCTCGGAGGAACTATCGGAGGAAAACGAGTCCAAACGGCCCAGCGTGCAGGTAGGCGACCCCTTCATGGGCAAGCTGACCATGGAACTGACTCTCGAGGCCATCCGGCAGGATCTGGTGGAGGGCGTGCAGGACATGGGCGCGGCAGGGCTCACCTCCTCCCTTTCTGAGCTGGCCCACAAGTCGGGGCTGGGCCTCGAGCTCGACCTCGACCGGGTCCCCCAGCGCGAGGCGGGTATGAACCCCCTGGAGCTCATGCTCTCGGAATCCCAGGAGCGCATGGTGCTGGTGCCCAGGCCCGGCAAGGAAAAAGACCTGGAAGCCCTGGCCGCGCATTACGGCCTGGACGCCGTCCCGGTGGCCCGCACCATCGCCCAGCCGGTGTTCCGGGTGCTCCAGCAGGGCCAGGTGGTGGCCGAGGTGCCCACCGGCGCCCTGGCCGACTGCCCCACCTACACCCGCGAGGGCCGTGAAGACCCCGCCATCGCCCGGCTCAGGGAAGTGGACCTGGGCACATTGCCGGTGCCCTCTAAGCTGCAAGAAATCCTCCCGCAGCTCTTGGCCTCGCCCAACCTGTGCAGCCGGGCCCCCATCTACGAGCGCTACGACCACCAGGTGGGCACCAACACCGTGCTGGTTCCCGGCAAGGGCGATGCCGCCATCCTGCGCATCAAGGGCACCCGGCGGGGCCTGGCGGTCAAGGTGGACGCCAACCCCCGCTACGCCAAGCTCTCACCCCGCCTGGGGGCCCAGCACGCCCTGGCCGAAGCCGCCCGCAACGTGAGCGTGGTGGGCGGGCGGCCGCTGGCCTACACCGACGGCCTCAACTGCGGCAACCCCGAGACCCCTAAGGGCTACTTCGAGCTTTCCGAGACCATCCAGGGCCTGGCGGAGGCCTCGAGGGCCCTGGGCCTTCCGGTGGTCTCGGGCAATGTTTCGCTCTACAACGAAGGCCCCAACTACCGCATTCCACCCACCCCGATGGTGGGGGTGGTGGGGTTACTGGAGAACCTCGAGCGCCGCGCCGAGCTGGGGTTTAGAAAAGCGGGCGAGTTTATTGTTCTCATCGGCAATCAGGAGGGCCACCTGGGGGCTTCCGAGTACCTGTGGGTGGTGCACGGCCAGGAGGCCGGGAACCCCCCACCCCTCGACCTTACCCTGGAGGCCAGCGCACAGGCCGCCATCCGCGAGCTCATCGAGCGGGGCTGGGTCCGTACTGCCCACGACCTGGCCGAAGGTGGGCTGGCGGTAGCGCTGGCCGAGATGTGCCTTCCGTATGGTCTGGGGGCCACCATCGAAATTCGCAGCCAGGCCCGGCCCGATGCCCTGCTCTTTGGCGAAGCCCCCAGCCGTATCCTTTTCACCATCGCGCCAGCCCAGCTTCAGATGGCCGTGTGGGTGCTGGAAAACCACGGCCTGCCCTACCACATTCTGGGCCAGGTCGGCGGCACCAAGCTCACCATCCTGATGCCCAAAGAGCGCCTGGAGTGGAGTGTGGCCGCCTTGCAAAGGGCCTGGGCAGCCCCGCTCAGGGAGGTGCTGCCGTGATGGACAAACCCCGGGAAGAGTGCGGTGTTTTGGGCCTGTGGTCGCCTGAGCCCCTGCCGGTGGCCGACCTGCTGCAACTGGGGCTTTTTGCCCTGCAGCACCGGGGCCAGGAGGCCGCGGGGATCTGTGTTTCCAACGGGAAAGACCTGGTCATTGAGAAAGACCTGGGGCTGGTCACGCAGGTCTTCGACGAAGCCCGGATGGAGCGACTGCGGATTGAGGGGGCCAACCTGGGAATTGGGCATACCCGCTACTCCACCACCGGCTCCAACCTGCGCTTCAACGCCCAGCCCCTCAATGTGCGCAGCTCCAAAGGCATTCTGGCCATCGCCCACAACGGCAATTTTGTTAATGCCATAGAGATTCGCCAGGCGCTTTTAGAGCACGGTGCGGTCTTCCAGACCACCAACGACACCGAGGTGATGATTAACCTGATTGCCCGTTACGCCAAGCTCAACCTGGTGGAGGCCACGGCCCGGGCCATGCGGGAGCTCACCGGGGGCTTTAGCGTGGTGCTGATGGATCGGCACACCGTGCTGGCCCTGCGCGATGGCAACGGAGTGAGGCCTTTGGTCATCGGGCGGCTGTCCAACGGCGGCTGGGTCTTTGCCTCGGAACCCCCCGCCCTGGCCCTGATGGGGGCCAGCTTTGTGCGCGACGTGCGGCCCGGCGAGCTGGTCTGGGTGGAGTCGGGAGAACTTCACTCCATGCAGGTGCTCGAGTCCAACCCCACCCCCTGCGCTTTCGAGTGGATCTACTTCGCCCGGGCCGACGCCACCCTGGACGGCATCGCCACCCATCCCGCCCGCATCCGCATGGGTGAGGTGCTGGCCCAGGAAGCACCGGCCCTGGCCGACCTGGTGGTGCCGGTGCCGGACTCGGGTATCGGAGCCGCCATCGGCTACAGCCGGGCTTCCGGGCTTCCCTTCGACTTTGGTTTGCACAAGAACCCCTACGCCGGCCGCACCTTCATCCAGCCCACCCAGGCCATGCGCGACCTCAAGGTACGGCTCAAGCTGGCCGCCACCCCCGTGGTGGCGGGCAAACGGGTGGTGCTGGTGGACGACTCCATCGTGCGCGGCACCACCTCGGGCCGCATCGTTCAGCTCTTGCGCGAGGCCGGGGCCACCGAGGTGCACGTGCGCATCTCCTCACCGCCCATCAAGTTCCCCTGCTACTACGGCATCGACACCGCCGCCCGCAAGGAGCTGGTGGCCTCTACCCACTCGGTAGAGCAGATCCGCCAGCTTATCGGGGCCGACTCGCTGGCTTTTTTGAGTGAGCCAGGGGTACGCCGGGCCATTGGGGGGCCGGTCTGCCTGGCCTGCTTCAACGGTCAGTACCCGGCAGGGCAGCCCGAAGAAGACCTGCGCAAAGAGGCGCTCGAGCAGGCCTGATATGAACCCCGCCTGAATCGTTTGGTTAGGGAGAGGTTAGGGCGCCATCTTTTTTCAGGCTGATGCTGCCCGCGCTGCAGGCGGGGGCCCCAAAAAAGAACAAATCATACCGGATTCAAAAAGATAATCTTCAAATAAAAAGCGCTAAGAGGCTATCTTTTTGAATCCTAGAGCACACCCCTCGCTGCGCTCGGCGAAGAAAGCGTATCCCTTTGGTCGGGTTAGTTCGACACCGTTCGGTGACGAACTAACCGAATCTGGTATCATATGAACCCCACCTGATGCTTTCTGTTTAGGGCAGGTTAAAGCCCGCCAGATGCATGGGCAGCTCCTGGCACAGCTTCAGGTGGGGGCCCCAGCAAAAAGAACAAATCAAAGACATTTCTTATCAAAATGATGAACCGGCCCAACCCTGGCTTTACCACACTGCCCAGGCCTGGTTTTGTTCAGATGCGCGGGGCCATTTTCTCTGAGGCGTGCTCCAGCACCCGCAGAAGCTGCACCATCTCCACCGCGCTGTACAGCGCTTCAGCCCCCTTGTTGCCCGCCTTGCCCCCCGCCCTGGCCTCGGCCTGTTCGGAGGTGTCGGTGGTAAGCACCCCAAAAGCCACCGGCTTCTCGCTTTCCAGCATGGCCTGCATCAGGCCGCTGGCCGCCTGCGCACTGACGTATTCAAAATGGGGGGTTTCGCCCCGGATTACCGCCCCCAGGGCCACCACCCCGTCCACCTCGGGATGGCGGGCCAGCCGCTTGGCGGCTAAGGGTAGCTCGAACGAGCCGGGCACCCAGACCACCAGGGCTTCCTCGGCGGGGCCACCCAGGCGGGCGTAGGCCTCGAGGGCGCCCTCGAGAAGCGCCTTGGTCACCCGCTCATTGAATCTACTCACCGCAAAAGCTAGACGAACATCCTGTGCCGAAAGGGTGGCTTGCAAATGCTTCATAGCGCCATACTAGGGCATCGCCGTGCGGCAGACAATGTGGCCTGTGGCCAAAAAAACCACCGGCGTCTTGCCTAAACTTGCACTTGCCCTCCTTCGGGGCAGGGTGCAAATCCCGACCGGCGGTAAAAGCCCGCGAAGCCCTTTTTGGGGCCCGATCCGGTGAAACTCCGGGGCCGACGGTAAAAGTCCGGATGGAAGAAGGAGGTGATGGTCGAACACTTTCGACCGTCCATGTGTATACATCTGTAAGCCGAAGTTTAGACGAGCGCTTTATCCAGCGCACCCTCCAGCTCGCAGAAAGGGGCCGCGGCCACACCCACCCGAACCCCCTGGTTGGCGCAGTACTGGTAAAAGATGGCCAGATCGTAGGAGAAGGCCATCACCCCTGCGCGGGTGCGCCCCACGCCGAAATCTTTGCTTTGCGACAAGCTGGCACCGCTGCTTTTGGGGCCACCCTTTACACCAGCCTCGAGCCCTGCAACCATCACGGGCGCACCCCGCCCTGCTCGCTGGCCTTGCTGGAAGCCGGGGTAGCCCGGGTAGTGGTTGCGGCCCGCGACCCCAACCCCAAAGCCCAGGGCGGCCTGGAGCGGCTCAGGGCGGCGGGCGTTCAGGTGGAAGCAGGGCTCTTAGAACAGGCCGCGCTGGCCCAGAACGAGGTGTTTTTCCACGGCCTAAAGCAGCAGCGGCCCTTTGTGCTCTGGAAGACCGCGCTGAGCCTGGACGGGCAGGCAGCCACCCAGAGCGGCCATGCGTACTGGATCTCAAATGCACTCGCCCGGCAGGTGGCCCAGGGCTACCGCCAGTGGCTGCCGGCGGTGATGGTGGGCGTGGGCACGGTACTGGCCGACGATCCGATGCTCACCGTGCGCGAACCGGATTTCAGGGCTTTTCCCTGGATGCTCGAGCCGCCCGCACTACGTGACCCCTTGAAGGTGGTGCTCGACAGCCAGGCCCGCACCCCCCCTACCGCCCGGCTCTTCGCCCCAGGACCCCGAGGCGAGGCTGCAAAAGTCGTTGTCCTGGTGGGCCCCCAGGCCCCCAAGGCACGCCTGCAAGCCCTGGAAGAGCGGGGCGCTACGGTGGTCGAGCTGCCTACAGAAGAGGGCCGGGTCAGCCTCGAGGCCGCCCTGAGCTGGCTGTGGGCCCAGGGCCTGGACGGCGTCCTGCTGGAAGGCGGCCCTACCCTGGCCGGGGCTTTCTTGAAGCGGGGATGGATCGACAAAGTAGCGCTCTTCCTGGCACCAAAGCTGGTGGGCCAAGGGCGCAGCGCACTGGCCGGTTTCGCGGTGGAGCGCATGGAACAAGCGCGGGACCTCGAGGTCAGCCGGCTGGAGGTGCTGCAAGGGGACATCTGGCTGGAGGGCTATCCCAAGGAGTAGACATGTTTACTGGAATCGTGGAGGAAGTGGGCACCATTCGCGAATCAAGCCAACGGGGCGAGCTACAGCGTATTGTGATTGAGGCCACAAAGGCGCTTCAAGGAACGCAGTTGGGCGATTCCATTGCGGTCTCGGGGGTCTGCCTGACCGTGGTGGAACTACAGCCGGAGGGCTTTTCGGTAGAGCTGGCCCAGGAAACCCTACGCCGCACCGCCCCCCGCTGGGAGGTGGGGCAGCGGGTCAACCTCGAGCGGGCCCTGGCCCTGGGTGGGCGGCTGGGCGGGCACCTGGTCACCGGCCACGTGGACGGGCAGGCCCGGGTGCTCCGGGTGCAGCGGGTGATGGGGGCCTGGGACGTCTGGTTCGAGGCCCCACCCACGCTGGCCCATTACATCGCTCCCAAGGGCTCGGTGGCCCTGGATGGTGTCTCGCTCACGGTGGCCGGGGTCGAGGAAAACCGCTTCTGGGTGACGCTGATCCCCCACACCCTGGAGCAGACCACCCTGCACACACTTGCAGAGGGCGACCGGGTGAACCTCGAGGTCGACCTGCTGGCCCGCTACCTTGAACGCCTGGTAATCCTGCGGGGAGGCAGCCATGCTTAGCCCAGTACCCGAACTGATCGAAGAGTTGCGCGTGGGTCGGCCAATTATCCTGGTCGACGACGAAGACCGGGAGAACGAGGGCGACCTGGTGATGGCCGCCGAGCACATGAGCACCGAGTGGATGGCCTTCATCATCCGTCACACCGGCGGGGTGGTCTGCCTGGCGATGAGCGAGGAATGGGCCGACCGGCTGGATCTGCCCCCCATGGTCAAGGACAACACCGCGCCCCGCAGCACTGCTTTCACCGTCTCCATCGAAGCCCGTGAAGGGGTGACCACCGGCATCTCGGCCGCCGACCGGGCCACCACAGTGCGCCTGGCGGCCCGCCCAGAGGCCACCGCTGCCGACTTCGTGCGCCCTGGTCACATCTTCCCCTTGCGGGCTCAGAAAGGTGGTGTGCTGCGCCGGGCCGGCCATACCGAGGCCAGCGTGGACCTCTGCCGCCTGGCCGGGCTCAACCCGGTGGCCGCCATCAGCGAGCTGATGCACGATGACGGCTCCATGATGCGCCTGCCGGCCATCCTGGCCTTCGCCCAGCAGCACGGCCTGAAGGTGGGCACCATCGCCGAGCTGATCCGCTACCGCCTCGAGCTAGGCGACGGCTACGTGCGCCGCGAGGCCGAGGCCAGCCTGCCCACCCGCTTTGGCACCTTCCGCGTGGTGGGGTACCGGGATACCCTCGCCCAAGGGGAACATGCCGCGCTGGTGATGGGCGACCTGACCGGGGATACGCCGGTGCTGGTGCGGGTGCACTCGGAATGCCTGACCGGCGACAGCCTGCACAGCCTGCGCTGCGACTGCGGTTTTCAGCGCGACCTGGCTTTGCAGCAGATCGCCCAGGAAGGGCGCGGCGTGCTGGTCTACCTGCGCCAGGAAGGGCGCGGTATCGGCCTCATCAACAAGCTAAAGGCCTACGCCCTGCAAGACCAGGGGCTGGACACCGTGGAGGCCAACCTGGCCCTGGGCTTTCCCCCCGATCTGCGCGACTATGGGGTGGGGGCCCAGATTCTGCGCGACCTGGGCATCCGCCGGATGCGCCTGCTCACCAACAACCCCCGCAAGGTGCGGGCTTTGGAGGGTTTTGGCCTCGAGATCGTCGAACGGTTGCCGCTCAAGGGTGGTGACAACCCACACAACCAGCGCTACCTGCTCACCAAGCGGGAGCGGCTGGGGCACTGGCTTGAAGACTAGAAAAAGACCGGGCGAGGGTTTCGCCCGGTCTGCTGGCCTGGAGCCCTTTTGCTGGGGCTTTTCACCCGCTCGAGGGTGCAATAAAGCTCAGGTGGTCTTGATCGGGCCGTTGAGCCCCATCGGGAAGAAGCCACCCATGCTTACGTTGGCGCTGCCGTTGAGGTAGACGATTTTGAGCACCTCGCTGGTGGTGCGCCCAAAGGCCACCGCGTTGGCATCGGCGACCACCAGGTTGGCCTTGCCCATCTTGGTAATGCCCTCATCCTTACCGCCGCCCACGCTGGCGCGCAGGTTGCTGATGGCGTCTACCACCTGCTCCACGGTGAGGCTTGGGGTAACCATCATGTTCTTGCGATCGTACAGCAGCAGCCGGATGACCCCAGCGTGGTAGGCCTCCACCGCCAGAATTCCCGCGGCTGGATCCAGGACGTTGTTCTTGTCGGTGATGAGCCTGGCTGCGCCCTTGTAGGCGGTGACGCCCACATCCTCAAAAATAAAAGCCCCGTGAATGAAGAAGAGCTCGTTTGCGAAGGGGTTGAAATTGGTGATGGCCCCGCCGCTGGCGGCACTCCCGGCAGCCCGGAAGGCCTGGTCGAGGTCAATAACCGGACGATTGACCGCAGCCGACCCCAGGGCCTGGCGAAGGAATTTCACATGGGCCAGCTCGTCCTCGGCAATTTCCTGGGCATATTGGAGCACGTCCGGGCTCAGGCCGGGAATCGGGCTGGTTCCATCGAAGCCTGAAGGCAGGCGGATTTCGGCACTGCCGCCGATGGTCTTGATCTCGTTGATGCGCCCCACCGCGGCCAGGTAAAAGGCGGCCTCGAGGTACTCCAGATTGAGGGCAAAGTTGAGGATGGCCACATCCTGGTTGGGGCCCTGGCTCATACCAGGGGTGGTGGCACAAGCACCCATCACACCCCCCAAGACCAAACCAGTACCCATCACACCGGTCTGCTTCAGCATCTCCCTGCGGTTCATATCTACCTCCAGAAATGTCCTTGATTGGTGCTTTGCCTTGGGGCGCCCACCTGAAGCGCGCCAAGAGTCGGTTTTGATCTGCACTAAACAGAAAGCTTCAGGTGGGGTTTATTTGAATCTGCCCACGTAGCTCGCCCGCCCGGAAAGCTGCGGTATGAATGTCGAAGTAAAGCTCTCCCCGGTACAGGCGGTTCAGGTCGTCCAGGCTTAGCTCGAGCCGATCCATAAAGGTAGCGCTTCGACCATCGGGTGCGCTCATCACCTTGAGCGCCTGCAGCAAGGGGCCGTTTTGTCCCTTGGCCCCTCGGTGCAGGTGAACGGCGCTGGTCAGGCGGGCGTTCAGGGCGGGGTCGTCCACCGGATCGCGGGTGTAGTCGCGGAAAGGACCCGCCAGGTTGGCCACCGCGCCCTGGATGCTCAGGCTGGAACCCATGAGCTCGAGGCGCACCACCGCCAGGGCCGACGTGTTGACCGGGTTCGGCACCACCTCAGCCCCATTCAGGAGCACGGCCCGCACAAAGCCGCCCATCCCCTGGGCCTGTACACCCCCCAGGCCCAGCACGGCCAGGCTGGCCCCCATGCCACCTAGAAACAAGCGACGCCGCATCTCAAATCACCTTTACTTGCGGACAAAACCTTGCACAGCCTGGGTAGCCTGCTGAGGGGTGATGGCGACGGCAAAGGCCCGACCCACCGGGGTCTGGGTGCCTTCTACCCGCCCACCCAGGCTCAGCACCGAGTCGCGCAGGATGGCCAGGTGGGCTTCCTCGTTCATGGCGATGCTGGCCGCTGCCGAGAGCACGGCTTTGTTTTGAATCAGGGGGATGGCCCCCAGATAGGCCCCGGTAAAGGCGGTCTCGAGGGCCACCAGGGTCTCCAGCACCTTGAGCCGGTTGGCGGTGTTGAACTGCAGGTCGCCGTAGGCAAACTGTGGGCGGGCCACCGGCATGGCATTGAAGGGCCCCCGGATGGTATCGGTCAGGGCCTTGACGTGCGCTTCCTCGTGCTTCAGGGCCTCGGACAGGTAGTCCCGAATCTCACCCGGAAAGTTCACCGTCAGGGCCCGGGTGTAGGCGTCGGTAGCCAGGTACTCGGCGGTCAGGGCCAGGTTGAGCACGTCCAGATCGCTCACGCCCTGCGACTGGGCCAAGGCCTGTCCTACCAGGCTGTGAGCCAGGGCCGTGGAGAGACCGGCGGCGGTCAAGACCTTAACGAACTTCCTGCGGGCCAGGTTTTGGGGTTGCTTTTCCATTTTGCACCTCCAACCTGCTGTTCGCAGCCGGAGGGGTGTTTGGATTAACAGGCCAAACCAGCGGCTTTGTACCCCATGCCAGATTCGGTTCTTTCGTTACCGGATGGTGGCGAACGAACCCGACCAAAGTTATCCGCGTAGCGGAGGACAATACCGCCCCTGGGAAGGGATGCGCTCTCTTCGCCGAGGGCAGCAAGGGGTGTGCTCTAGTTCGACAAGCTCAGCAACCGCAGGATTCAAAAAGATAGCCCCTTGGGATTTTTTTGTTTGAGGACCATCCTTTTGAATCCGGCAAGAATCGGCATTTCGGCAACCTTCCTCATAAGGTCGCCCAGGGAAATCGAATATCAGCAGCCCCTACTGGGGTAGACCCAGCAGGGTGGTGGGCTGACGGCTTCCACCCGGGGGCTCGAGCGAGACCGCCAGGGCTTCTGCTTCCAGGGGAAGGCGCAGGCTCTTAAGCGGGGTACGGAAGGTGGGCAGGGGGGTGGGGCTTCCCTGAACCAGTCCCCAGGCCTGGAAAACCTGACCCCGGGGGGGCCAGCGGTCGAGCAGGACCAGGGCCAGCTTATCCCCGCGCTGGATGACCCGTCCGACCACCTCGCCTTTAGGGCTGGCCAGGGCGACCACCCGGGTCTGGGGGTCACGCAGCGAAAGCAACCAGAAAGCACTCCACCCCCCGCTGTAGCCCAGCCCCAGCAGCAGCAACAGCGCCGCAGCCCGGCTCAGCCAGGCAGGAAGGACAAGGCGCCGGGAAGGCCGCAGGCGGGCCATGACCTTTTGCTCCAGACCTGGGGGTACTGGGTCTGGGGGAACCAGACCGGCCAGGTCGGCGGCGGTCTCCTGCAGGGCCTTGGCCTCGGCCCAGAGCTCGGGATAACCCTTGAGGGCGGCCTCGAGCCGCTCCCGCTCCTCGGGCTCTAAAGCCCCCAGGGCATACAAGGGCAGGAGTTCGCGCACTTCCTCAGGCTTCACGTAGCTCCTCCTTTAGGCGGGAAAGCGCTCGGCGAGCCCGGGTCTTAAGGGTGCCGAGGGGAATGTCGAGCTTGCGGGCGGCCTCCTGGTGGGCATAGCCCTGGAAAAATAGCACCTCGATGACCTCCCGCTCCTCGGGCTCCAGGCGAGCCAGCGCCTGACGAAGCCGGATGCGGTCCAGATGATGCTCCTCGTCGAGTCCGGGGCCGGGAAGGTCGAAGGCCTCGGGCTCATCCTCCGTGGGTTCCAGGGCTTGCGGGCGGGCCTCCAGACGGCGCAGCTGATCGACCGTGGTGTGATGGGCAATCGCCAGCAACCAGGCCCGGGCCGAGGCCCTCTTGGGGTCAAACTCCCGGGCATTCCTCCAGATTTTGCTAAAAACTTCCTGCACCACGTCCTCTCGACTGGCCGAGTCAAGGCCCATGCGCCGGGCCAGGCCCAGAAAAGCCCCCGCATAGCGCCGGAAAATCTGCTGCAAGGCGGCTTCCTCTCCTTTGGCCGCCAAAGCCAGCAACGCTTCATCGGAGAAGGCCTCGAGGCTCATGCTCGGCCTATACTACCATTCGTATTTTGCTAAAGTTTTGGTTTTCAGCCTGTGCACAAGCCCACCTGGCCTGCTATTCTATCCCATGTGAAGCGTGTTTTTTCCGGCTTTCAACCCACCGGCGACCTGCACATTGGCAACTACCTGGGCGCGATGGTCAACTACATCGCCCTGGGTGAGAAGCTGGGGCAGGACGCCATCTACTGCATTGTGGACTACCACGCCCCCACCAACCCGGCGGCCTACGACAAAGACTTGCTGGCCCAACGCACCTTCGATGCGGCGCTGGTCAACATGGCTGCAGGGCTCGACCCCAGCACGGTTATTCTTTTCGTGCAGTCACACGTGCCCGAACACACCGAGCTGGCCTGGGTTTTCAGCACCCAGACCCCCTACGGCGACCTGACCCGCATGACCCAGTTCAAGGACAAGGCGGCCAAGCTCCAATCGGTTCCGGCGGGCCTGCTGATGTACCCGGTACTGATGGCCGCCGACATCCTGCTGTACAAAGCCGATACCGTGCCGGTGGGCGACGACCAGATCCAGCACCTGGAGCTCACCCGCGAGATTGCCCGCCGCTGGAACCTGGAGTACGGCGAAACCTTCCCCGAACCCCAGGGCTACCTGAACCCCCATGCCCCCCGCGTGCCCGGCATCGACGGCAAGGCCAAGATGTCCAAAAGCGTGGGCAACACCATAGGCCTGCTAGAGGACGAGGAAAGCATCTGGGCCAAGATCCGCACCATGCCCGACGATCCAGCCCGCATCCGGCTCTCCGACCCCGGCGACCCCGAGCGGAGCGTGGTCTTTAAGTTCTTGCAGTATTTCGCCCCGCCCGAGCTGGTGCAGGTACTCCGAGAAGAGTACCGTCGGCGGGGCATCGGGACGCTGGTAGTCAAGCAGCTCTTAATGCAAGAGATGATGAAAACCTTGAGGCCCATCCGCGAGCGCGCCCAGGAGCTGCGAGCCAACCCCGACCAGGTGCTGGGGGCCCTCGAGGACGGGGCGGCCAAAGCCCGCCGCATCGCCCAGGCCACCATGGAAGAGGTACGGGACAAGTTTGGGCTGCTCAGGCCCCGCGGGCGTACATCTGCAGTGCAGGTGCAGCCCAAAGTGGCTTCCCAATAGGCCAGACCGTGATCACCCTGAGCTTTGGCAACTTTAGCGGAACCCCCCGCGAGCTTTCCGAGCAGGTGCGCAAAGGCCGGATCGCGGCCCAAGACCTGCCAGTACTGGCCCTCACCGAGCAAGCCCTGGCCCAGGTAGAAGCCCTGGGGCTCACCGAGCGGAGCGAGCTACTGCCCCTGCTGGCCGAGCTGGTGCTCTTCAAGCTGCGGGCTTTTGCCAAGCGGCCCCAGGTAATTCTGGCCGAGGACGAAACGCTGGAAGAAGAGAGCAGCCCAGCATTCCTGGAGACCCTGGTGGCCCTGGAAGAGGCTATCGCCTTCCTCGATCAGCGTTCCCGCGAGCGAGCGCGCGTGCTGCCGGTACCCCCTTCTCCCCTGCCCAAAGACCGACGCCTGCGCCCCATGCCCTTGCACATGCTGGTGCGGGCGGTAGAGCCCTTTGCTAGACGGGCCGAGCTTCACCTCGAGCCCGAGACCTTTGGCCTGCGCGAAGCCTGGGAGCGCATCAAGGGCTTTTTGTGGGGTGTGGGCCGGGCCCTGTTTAGCCGGATGCCTTTTCGTAGCTGGAGCGAACAAACGGTAGCTTTTGCCTCCCTCTTGGAAGCCAAGAAGCAGGGTGAGGTGGAGTTGTGGCAACAAGATAATTTTGGGGCGCTCGAGGTCGAGCTAATAACCAACCGCTAGCGCACTTCAATCACCAATTCTCAGGTGGGGTGGGCGTATAATCCCCGCCTACCGCCAGAGAATGTCCCGCCGGAGAGGGCAATACGGCATCAAGCTACATGTTTGCCAGAAACGCATCAAGGGCTGTGGCCCAATCCATCACTTGGGAATGGGTACATCGGCCTGGAGCTTCATCTTGTCGTCGATGGTCTCGACGTGAATTTCCAGGCTCTCCTCGTCGGGAAAGTAGCGCTTCAACACCGCCAGCAGGTCTTGCTTAAGCTGCTCCACCATGCCCGGACTCAGGTGGGCCCGGTCGTAGGCCAGCACCAGCTTGAGGCGCTCCTTCAGGGTGTCCTTGCTTTTGCGCTGCCAGGGCCACATCATCTACCCCCAAACAGCCGCCGCAAGGTTCCTAAAAAGCCCGGTGCATCGCCCAGGGGGGCAAAAGGCACGTCCTCACCCCGCACCCGCTGAGCGATCTCCACGAAAGCCTTGCCCGCACCCGTACCGTTCTTGAGCACCAGCGGCTCGCCCTGGTTGGAGGAGATCAGGACGCTCTCGTCCTCGGGCACAATACCGATGGGCTTGATGCCCAGAATTTCCACCACGTCTTCCACCGAGAGCATGTCGCCGCGCTGCACCATCTTGGGGCGCAGGCGGTTGATCACCAGGTAGTTCTCCCGGATTTCGCGGGCTTCCAGCATCCCGATGATGCGGTCGGCGTCGCGCACGCTCGAGACCTCCGGGTTCACCACCACCAAGGCCCCCTCGGCCGGGGTGGCGGCGGTCTGGAAGCCTTTCTCGATGCCAGCGGGCGAGTCGATGAGCACCCGGTCGAAGCCTTCTTCTTCCAACAGGGCCTTCACGATATGGCGGAACTTTTCGGGGTCGAGGGCTTCCTTGTCCCGGGTCTGCGAGGCAGCCAGCAGGGCCAGCCCCTCGATGCGCTTGTCGCGGATGAGGGCCTGCCGCAGTTTACACTTGCCCTCAATCACATCGATCAGGTCGTAAACCACCCGACCCTCGAGGCCCATCACCACATCCAGGTTGCGCAGGCCCACGTCCACATCCACCACGGCCACTTTCTCGCCCAACCTGGCCAATGCTGCACCCACGTTGGCCGTGGTGGTGGTCTTTCCCACACCACCTTTTCCAGATGTCACCACAATCGCACGGGCATTCACACCTAATCCTCCAGAGTATAAGGCCAGACTGTTTCAGCCTGCTAAACGCTGATACCAGTATACGAGCAAGATAGACGATTGTCAGGCTTTTGTAAAACCAAGCAAGGGCCACTCTCTCGTGCGCCTGGATATAAAACCCTACCAGGGTTCATGTCGGACGGATACTGATTGAGTTCTAGCAATGCATTACAATCAAGGTATGTACGAGCCCCAAAACCAAGAAGCAAAACATGGGGATGTCAAACCCGACTGGAAGGATTTTATAGCCCTGGTGATAGCGGCTTACTCCATCCTGCTCCCTCCCCTGCTGCTGATTTTCGGAGCCGCTCTGCTGGTACTGCTTTTGCTGTATGTGGTCTTCTGAGCAAAGTTGGTGAACACACTTGATCCAGTCACCAGAGTTTCCACTCCGGCAAACAGGTTTTGCGCACCTGAGGCTTCTGGGCCCTGCATCAGCCCTGCTGCTTTTGCAACGGATGGCCAGAGCCGCTGTGCTAAGGCACCAGCAAACATTGCAAGTTCTTGAAAAGTGAGCCCCTTTAGGGCGCTTACAGGCAAAAAGGAGGGTTAATGCCAGCCACTGTTGAAAATCTGTTTGAATCCCTGCCCGAAGGTTACCAGGAACGGTTGGGCCGACCTGGGCAGTACCCCTTCACACGGGGGGTCTACCCCCGGATGTACAGCGACCGCCCCTGGACCATGCGGCAGTACGCCGGGTTTAGCAGCGCCGAGGAGTCCAACGCCCGCTACCGCTACCTGCTTTCGCAAGGCCAGACCGGGCTCTCGGTGGCCTTCGACCTGCCCACCCAGCTTGGAATGGATCCCGACCACCCCCTGAGCGTAGGCGAGGTAGGCAAGGTAGGGGTCTCGATTGCCTGCATCGAGGATATGCGAACCTTGCTGGACGGTATTCCGCTGGACAAAGTCACTACCAGCATGACCATCAACGCGCCTGCCAATATGCTGCTGGCGCTGTACCTGCTGGTAGCCGAGGAGCAGGGCGTAAGCTGGGACAAGGTGGGTGGCACCATCCAAAACGATATCTTGAAAGAGTACATTGCCCGCGGTACGTACATTTTTCCTCCTGGCCCCTCGATGCGGCTCATAACCGACGTTTTTGCCTTCTGCAGTGAAAAAGTGCCCCGCTGGAACACCATCAGCATCTCGGGGTATCACATCCGCGAAGCGGGCGCGACCGCCGCACAGGAGATCGCCTTTACCCTTGCCAACGGCAAGGCCTATGTGCGGGCAGCCATCGAGGCGGGACTGGACGTAGATGCGTTTGCCCCCAGGTTGTCGTTCTTCTTTGCCTCGCACAACGACATTCTGGAGGAGGCCGCCAAGTTTCGTGCCGCCCGGCGCATGTGGGCCCGCATTATGCGCCACGAGTTCAAGGCCAAAGACCCCAAAAGCTGGATGCTGCGCTTCCACACCCAGACCGGTGGCTCTACCCTGGCCGCCCAGGAACCCCTGAACAACGTGGTGCGCACGGCCTACCAGGCCCTGGCCGCGGTACTGGGTGGAACCCAAAGCCTGCACACCAACGCCTACGACGAAGCCCTGGGCCTGCCCACCGAAAAAAGCGCCTTGCTGGCCTTGCGTACCCAGCAAATACTGGCCTACGAGTCGGGCATCACCAAGGCCATCGATCCACTGGGGGGCAGCTTCTACGTGGAGCACCTGACCGACCAGCTCGAGGCCCAGGCCCAGGAGTATCTCGATCAGATCGCCAAGCTAGGGGGCGCGGTCGCGGCAGTAGAGGCGGGCTTTTTCCAGCGAGAAATTGAGGAGTCGGCCTGGGAGTTCCAGCGCCAGGTCGAGAGCGGCCAGCGCATTATTGTGGGCGTCAACCGCTTCAACAACCCCGACTCCCCCCTCAACGAACACACCCCGGTGCAAAAAATCAGCGACGAGCTCGCCAACCACCGCAAGGCCCAGATTCAGGCCTTCCGGGCCAAACGGGACGGGCAGGCCACAGGCAATGCGCTGGAAGCCCTGCGTCAAGCCGCCAGAGGCCAGCAGAATCTGATGCCTTACATTCTGGATGCGTTCCGCCGCCACGCCACCCTGGGCGAGGTTTGCGGTGTGTTGCGCGAGGAGTGGGGCGAGTACCAGCCGTCTTACTAAACCCGCCTTTAGCCAGCCTTCACATCCAGCACTCAGCCAATCGGGCCTAATAGTAAAGGCGATGGTTAGGCTAATACCTTGGTTGATTTTAGGGGTTATTGTAGCCCTGTCGGGGGTTAGCAGCCTATGGCTGCGTGCTCAGTCCAGCGATACCCCAAACTCTTACCGCACCTACACGGCCACCGGAGAGGTCGTAAGTGTGAAGACCTTAGGAGCCAGGGGTTGTGCGGTTAGGATCAGGCTACACCAGTGGGTATCTTTGAGCGACGGCTTCGCCCTGGCCGAGATGCCGCAACGGGGGCAGCTTTATAGCGTGGGGGCCAACCTCGAGCAGTGCATGGCTCTGGAGGTTGCGCTGGCCTCGCTAGCCAACAGTGACGACCTGAAGAGCCCCCATCACATTTACTACCAGGCAGCACAACTGCCCTCCGGCGAGTGGCGCATGACCAAAAACCCTTCGGCTACCGTAGGCTGCGGGGGTTTGTAGCAAGAAATTATCTGGTTCGTGCCTTTCTGAACTTCCCACAAGCATCGGTAGGAGAAGCTCTCATACCCAAGCAACTTTGACCATAGTGGAACGCCTCGAGTGGAGTTTGCATCAGTCCCTACCCCTGGGGTCTAGCACATCCCGCAAGGCATCGCCCAACAGGTTAAAGGCCAGGACAGTGAGCAAAATGCCCATGGCAGGCGCAGTAGGGGCCCAGATGGCCTCAGCAATGTAGCTGCGGGTTTCGGAGACCATAGCGCCCCATTCCGGGGTGGGCGGCTGGGCTCCAAAGCCGATGAAGGAAAGCCCTGCCGCGGTCAGGATAGCCCCACCCACATCGAAGCTAGCCTGCACAAAAATGGGCGTGAGCGTGTTGGGCAGCAGATGCCGGAACATCAAGCGCCCCTGGGAGGCCCCCATGGCCCGTGCCGCCTCCACAAACTCGCGCTCACGCAAAGCCAGCACATTGGCCCGCACCAAGCGGGCATAGATGGGCCAGCTAACCAGCGCCACCGCCATAATGGTGTTGTTGAGGTTGGGCCCCAGCGCTGCTGCGATGGCCATGGCCAGAATCAGCGAGGGAAAGGCAAAAAAGATATCGGTCACGCGCATCAGCAGGTTGTCCCAGGCCCCACCCAGGGTACCGGCCAGCAAACCCACCCCGACTCCGATCAGCACGGCCAAAATCACCACACCAAACCCTACCCGCAAGGAGATACCAGCGCCGTGGGCCACCCGGGCCCAGACGTCGCGGCCCAACTGGTCGGTGCCGAGCCAGTGTTCCGCAGATGGGGGCTGAAGGCGCTGAGCAATGTTCTGGTTGATGGGGTCGGGGGCTATTATGGGCGCTAGCAAGGCAACCAGCACTAGCATTATCAGCAAAAAAAGCCCAATTAGCCCCCCTGGGTTGCGCAAAAAGCGACGCAGCGGGCGAGGTGGACGACCAGCAGATATTGCAGTCATAGATGCTCCGTCGGGTCAGGCATAGCGGATGCGGGGGTCGAGAAAGGCGTATAGCAGATCTACGATAAGGTTGATAAGGGAATACACCAGCCCCACCAGCAGCGTGACCCCCATCACGGCGGGAAAGTCCAGGCTGGTGGCCGACTGGGTCACGTAGCGTCCGATGCCCGGCCAGCTAAAGATGGTCTCGGTCAGCACCGCACCGGAGAGCAGGCCCCCCAGCAGCCCACCCAGCAAGGTGAGCACCGGCAGCGAAGCATTTTTGAGGGCATGGCGAAAAACCACCGCCCTACCGGGAACACCCTTGGCCCGGGCGGTGCGGATATAGTCTTGCGAAAGCACCTCGAGCATGGTCGCACGGGTCATGCGGGCCAGAATGGCCGCCGAAAATAGCCCCAGCACAAAGGCCGGCAGCACCAGATGCCGCAAGGAGTCGCCAAGAGCGGCCCAGTCTTTGGCCAGAAGGGCATCCAGGCCCATCAGGCCGGTAACCCTGGGTGGGGGAAAGGTAAAACCATCCAGCCGCCCCTGCACCGGCAACAAATCGAGCTGCCGGGCCAGTACGTATTGGAGCAGCACCGCCAAGAAAAACACCGGGGTAGCCCCCCCGATGAGGGCCAGTATGCGCACCGTGACGTCGGTCGCTTTGTTCTGCCGTAAAGCGGCCAGAATACCAGCCGGCACCCCCAAAAAGAGCGTCACCAGAAAGGCCGCTACCGAGAGCTCGAGGGTCGCAGGAAAAAACTCCTTCAAATCCTCTGCTACAGCCCGCTGGGTGCGCAGCGAGTTGCCCAAATCGCCGGACAGCAAGCGGCCCATGTAAATCAGGTACTGCTGCCAGATGGGTTTGTCCAAACCGTAGCGCTCACGGAATTCCCGGATTTGTTCTTCACGGGCGTTATCACCCAAAGCGGCAATCGCGGGGTCAATCGGCACCACGTTGGCGATAAAGAAGGTGGCAAACGTGACCCCCCAGGCCACAAAAATCACAAAGAAAAGGCGGCGGAAAAAGTAAGAAAGCATGGTCAGAGCATAAGCTACACGGAAAGACTATCCAGTCAAAGAGTTTTCTCGGCTGGGCCCATCCTGGAAGCGCATTAGCCGCAGGACGTGTCGGGCTCAAAAAGGCAACAACCGTAGAAGGACTTAGGGTTTAGGGCCCAGGGCGCCCTCCGGCACAACCCTGAGCCCTAAACCCTGGGCACCACTACGGAAGCTTGCTGATATTCTCGAAGCGCACCTGGCCCTGGGCGTTGCGCACGTAGCCCTCGACTTTGACCGAGAGGCCTAGCGGAACCGCAGGCTGGTAAAGCACCGCATAGGGGCCGTTTTTGAGCACGTAATCGGTCAGGAGGCGGTAGAGAGCAACCCGCTTGGCAGGCTCGGTCTCCAGGGCAGCCTGGTTGGCCAGCCGGATGGCCGTGGGGTCGTTCCAGACGTTGCGCCAGGCCAGACTGCGGGCCTCGAAGTTGGCCCAGGGGGTGGCGTTGCCGTCGGGGTCGGGGAAGTCGGGGCTCCAGCCCACCAGCACCATCTGGTGGTTCTGCGCCCGGTAGGTGCGCAAGACCTCGGCGTTGGCGATGGCTTTGACGTTGGCCTTGAGCCCACTCTTGGCAAAGTCGGACTGAATCTTGGCGGCGATGTCCGCGCAGGGGATGCCCCCACCGCAGATACCCGTGCTTACCAGAAGCTCGAACTCGAGGCCGTTCGGATACCCTGCCTGGGCTAGCAGACGCCGGGCCCTGGCCGGGTCGAAGGTGTAGGGGGTGCGGGGATCGTAGCCCAGCAGGCCTTTAGGAATGAAGGTTTGAATCTTGGTGCCGTTGCCCTGCACCAACCCGCTCACCAGCTCATCCTGGTTGATGCTGTAGCGCACCGCGTCGCGCACCAGCTTGTTGGCGAAGGGGCTGCCTTCCTTGACGTTCATGCCCAGATAGTTCAGGCGCAGGCTGTCAGCTTTGATGGTTCGGAAGCGGGGATTGTTGGCAAGAGCCCGTAAAGCCTCAGGGGTGAGCCCCTCGGCGATGTCAATTTCGCCCGACTCGAGGGCCGTGCGCAACACTGCTGGCTCCTTGATTTCACGCAAGATAACCCGCTGAAGCTTGGGCTTGATACGGGCATTGGGGTTGGCCTCCAACAGCACTTGCGAACCCCGATCCCAGCGCACCAGCCGGAAGGGGCCCGAGCCAGCGGAGTTGTTGGTGAGCCATTCCTTACCAAAGTCGTTGCCCTTAGCGTTTTTCTGCACCGTGTCGGAGTCCACGATGCCACCAATGTTGAAGGTCAGGATCGAGAGGAAGGAGCCCGGTGAGGCAGTTTTGGGAATACTCACCACCACCGTATAGTTGTCCACGGCTTTGGTCGCCCCCGGCTTGAGCTGAGCAATTTCGGTAAACAGAAATGAACCCGGCCCCTTGATGGCCAGAGCCCGTTCAAAGGTGTAGACCACATCCTTGGCCGTCACCTCGTTGCCGCTGGAAAACTTGCTACCCCGGCGCAGACGGAAGGTGATGTCCCAGGTATCCCGACCGCGATCCACTTTCCAGCTTTCGGCCAATCCCGGCTTGAGCGTGGAGAGGTCGGCCCCCTCGTACTTGACCAGGGTTTCGTAGAGGTTGTCAGTCACCAGACCCCCAGAGAACTCGTACGAGACCTGCGGATCCATGGTGATCAGATCGGACCAGTCCCCACCATAAATCAGGGTCTGGGTACGATCCTGGGCCAGGGTATTGCCCAGGCTGAAGGCCAGGATAATTGCCCATGCTTTAAAAAACTTCATGAAGCCTCCTTTCGCTATGACGCAAACAATACCGATAAACACACTGTAGGTCAAGACGTAAAAATGACACGAGGCAATACACTGGGTCTGATGCCTTGGGAAATCATGAAAACCTTTGCCTGGCTGGGTTTGACCGCTTTTGGCGGCCCGGCGGCCCATTTTGCCCTTTTTCAAAGGCTACTGGTAGGGGAAGGCAAATGGGTAAGCAAAGAGCAGTACCTCAGGATGCTGGCCGCCGTCAACCTGATTCCTGGCCCCAACTCCACCGAAACGGCCATGTTGCTGGGCCATGCCAAGGGTGGGCAGTGGGGTTTGCTGTTGGCTGGTTTTGGTTTTATTGTCCCAGCAGCCCTGGTGACGCTAGCCTTGGTAGCACTGTACCAGGAGATCGCCTCACTTCCGCTCATACAGGGTGCTTTCCTGGGACTCAAGCTGGCAGTGGTAGCCCTGATTGCCCAAGCCCTTTGGGATCTGCTGCCTCACCCCCAAAAACAGCCCCAAACCTGGATGCTGGCCCTGGCCGGGCTGGTGATGGCGGGGCTGGGTGTAGTGGAGTGGGCAGTGGTGTTACTGGTCGGCGTGTTGGTGGCGCTGGGCAGAAGCGGGAGAACCCTTAGTGTGGAACCCATCAGCCTGTTTTGGTTTTTCTTGCTGGTGGGCTCGAGCTTGTTCGGCTCGGGCTACGTGTTGATTGGGCTGATGCAGGAAATGGTCACACGAGGCTGGCTGAGTCCAGGCGAACTCCTAAATGCTCTGGCCCTGGGTCAGATCACCCCTGGCCCCTTGCTCACCACAGCAACTGCGGTGGGTTACCTGGCGGCAGGGTTCCCTGGGGCAGCGCTCTCAACCGTTGGCATTTTTCTACCCTCGTTTATATTTACCTTTCTGGTGGTGGGCGTCTTGCGCCGCCTGGAAGGGCATCCCCTGGCCGAAGCCTTTTTGAAGGGGGCCTCTGGGGCGGCCCTGGGTCTAGTTGCCTGGGCGCTGTGGCAATTGGGACGTGAAACCTTGGTGGGTTGGGTAGAGTTGCTGGTCGCGCTGCTGGCTCTGATACTTTTGTTGCGCAAATTCCCCCCGCTACCCCTCTTGGGGCTATTTGCTCTGGGGGGTGCCCTTTGGAGCATCGGGATGGGTTGACACCCCTCTGTTTCTTACGAGGCATATGCTTTGAGGGATAAAGACGAATCCTAATTTAAAAAAGAACCGAGGGCGGGTTCCGTCGGTTCTTTATGAGCTTGGTGGAGCCGAGGGGATTCGAACCCCCGACCTCTTGAGTGCGATTCAAGCGCGCTCCCAACTGCGCCACGGCCCCAAGCGTTGTTTAGTGTAGCCGGGCGCGCCCTCGCTGTCTAGCCTTCCTTAATCCGCACCTCAATCCGACCCCGCCGGTCGCGCACTTCCAGTTTGGCCTTGGCCCGACCTTTGCGGTACTCCGACTTGTAGCTACCCCCACCAGCCTGATACTTGACCCTTGTCCAGCCCCTGGACACCAGGTCGCGGTGATGGTGGGCGTACACCTGAGCCACCTGGCTGCTACGGTAGACCACCACAATCCCCTGAGGTTCGGGGAACCGCTCTACCACCACAATGCCCGGTACCAGGGCAATCCGTATGTCCGCGCTGATGGTGAGGGTAGGTGGGGGCGGGGCCTCGATCGTAACCCGAACCTGGGCAAAAGCTACTGAGCTTAGAGTTAGCGCAATAAGCAAAGCCTTCATACCATCTACCTTACCTGCAGATGGTTGCCAGATATGTGAGAGATGTTAACGCAGCCTTCACCTTCCTGTCGCCAGTCTGAGGCATCACAAAAGCAGCTGTAGTAAGGTGTGGTGGATGCGGGTGCATCTGGTGGCTGTGCAAACTGAGGTACAGGCCCTGCACTATACCAGTGCCGAGGGCTTCAGGCAGCATGTGCTCGAGCGAACCCTGTCCGCTACCCAAGGGCTGCCCGAGCAAGAGCCCCGCCTGGTTGCCTTTCCCGAAGCCTTCGCCCTACCGCTGTTGTTCTGGCTCGATACCCCTCCAGCCGTGCGGGAGGCCAAAACCAGCCTGCAGGCCGCGCTGCAACTGATTCGGGAAAACTGGCGGGCCGCCCTTGGGCTAGGCGTCTTGAGTCCTGCGGTGTTCTACCATCTGCGGGCCCCCAAGGTCTGGCCGGTGTACGAGCAGGCTTTTCGGGAAGCCGCCCAGGCCGTAGGGGCCTATGTGGTGGCTGGCAGCATTTTCAGCCCCTTTATGGACTGGGAACCCACCCAAGGACTGCACCCCCAGGGCAAGCGCGCCTATAACTTTTCGCTGGTCATTTCGCCGCAGGGCACCATCCTGGGACGTGTTCCCAAGGTTAACCTGACCCCGCACGAGCAGGGGGCTTTTTTATCGCGGGGGCAGCCCGGCAGGCAAACCCTGAAAACCCGGCTGGGCACCATTGCCAACCTGATCTGTCTGGACGCTTTTCACGATAGCCTGATCGAGCAGGCCGATGCTGCCGGAGCCTGGCTGGTGGTGCAGCCCTCAGCCAATGCGGCCCGCTGGGAGGGGCCCTGGAGTGGTGATCCAGGTCAAATAGAGGGGGAGGTCTGGCTGCGCGAGGGGCTGGCCAAAAAGCTACAAAACCGCGAAAATCTTCGCTATGGCCTGAACCCCATGCTGAATGGACACCTCTACGACCTTTATTTTGAGGGCAAAAGCGGCATCTACCAGGCTGGCGGGCCGCTGGCCCTGGCCGATAGCCCCGTGGGCGATGCCTTTGTGCGCGTGGCGGTAGAACTACCCGATAGCGGAACCTCTTTCTAATACCCACCCATCCTGGGCACTGGGCTTTGGGCTAAATTGAGGCCATGCGCCTCTCCAAAACTGATATCTACGCCTTTAAAGTCCTGGGCTACCTGGGCACCCAGCCCCTCGAGCGCTTCGTGGGCAGCGAAGAGCTGGGCCAGGCCACAGGCGTGCCCCATACCTACCTCATGCGGATTCTGGCCGCACTGGTGGGGCACCATCTGGTGGTTTCCAAAAAGGGGCAGGGTGGGGGGTATGCCCTGCCCCGTCCGCCCCAGGAAATCAACCTACGCGACGTGATCCGGGCCGTGGATGGCCCCATCGCTCCCCTGGCCTGCGTGAGCCTCAACTGGCCCAAAGCCTGCCTGGAGGAAAAGCGCTGTCATGCCCGCAGCACCGTCTGGCTCAAGGTGCGCGACGCCGTTTTGCAAAGCCTGGGCCAGGTCAGCGTGGCCGATCTGGCCGCCGACTTCCAGCAGGGGGTAGATTACTCGGAGTGCCTGGATCACCTGCTGCCCTCGAGCGAGCTTCTCACCCGCCGCACCAAAACGCCCAGGCAGTAATTCCTTTCGTGGATTCCACCCCAACGCGCCAGGTTATTGAAATGGCCCCTGCTTCTGGTTATGATTCAATTTATAGATTACATTTTTTGTAATCTATATTAGCGTAACCTCGACCATCTTTGCCTTAAGCTGTTTTGGGTTAACTGATGTTATGACTATAAAGTTTCTGGGAGGATCAAGATGAGCTACGCCAACCCCGATGTACTGGTTTCCACCGACTGGGTGCTGGAAAACCTAAACAACCCCGAGGTGCGTATCCTCGAGGTCAACGAAGACATCCTGCTCTACGACACCGGGCATATCCCCGGCAGTCAGAAGATCGACTGGCAGGCCGACCTATGGGACGACACCATCCGCGAGTTTATCCAGCCCGACGAGCTGGCCGCCCTGTTCGAGCGCCTGGGTATCTCCAACGACACCACCATCGTGCTGTATGGCGATAAGAACAACTGGTGGGCGGCCTATGCCTTCTGGTTCTTTAGCTACAACGGACACCCCAAGCTCAAGCTGATGAACGGTGGACGCATCAAGTGGATCCAGGAAAATAAACCCCTCACCACCGAGGTGCCCAGCTACCCCAGAGGCACGTACACCCCCGGTCAGCGCGACCCCCGTCTGCGGGCCTTCCGCGATGAAGTGCTGGCCCATCTGGACAAGGTCAAGGCAGGCCAAGGCGCTTTGGTGGATGTGCGCAGCCCCGCCGAGTTCACCGGCGAAAAAACCCACATGCCCGAGTACCCCCAGGAAGGGGTGTTGCGCGGGGGGCACATCCCTGGGGCCAAGAGCATTCCCTGGGCTACCACGGTGAATTCCGACGGCACCTTCAAGAGCGCGGAGGAGCTCCGGGCCATCTACGAGAGCAAAGGCATCACCCCCGATAAAGAGGTGATTGCCTACTGCCGTATTGCCGAGCGCAGCAGCCATAGCTGGTTTGTGCTCAAGCACCTGCTGGGCTTCCCCAACGTTAAGAACTACGACGGTAGCTGGACCGAGTGGGGCAACGCGGTGGGTGTGCCCATCGAGAAAGGCCCAGAACGGTAGCCCTGATTAGCGGTTATCGGCCATTTTACGCAGCTTTTGCAGACCCCCCTCGAGGTTGTACACCAACTCGTAGCCAGCCGCCTCGAGGTACAACCCAGCCAGCTCGCTCATCACCCCCCGCTCGCAGACCAAGAGCAGGGGGCGGTCTTTGGGCAGGCTGTGGTTGCCATGCTGGATGTCGTGCAACGGGATATGCAAAGCACCCTCGAGGTCAGCGCGGTTGTACTGTTCGGGGGGTCGCACATCCACTATCAGGGGGTTGTCCTGGAGAAAGTTCTTGAGCAGCTCGGGTTTTAGGGTTCGCATAATCCTAAGATAGAACAAAAGGCAGAGGGGCAATTGCCCCAGCCTGAGCACGCCGCGCTAAAAGGGCCACCCCACCTGCAGGCCAGCGGGACATGGCGCAGCTCCGCCCTACAGCTCCAGCAAAGCCTCGGCCTGGAAAAGGTTGATGCCGCTATCTACCAGGGCCAGGTACTTCTCCATGCTGCTCACTTCCTCAACCTGCTCTTCCAGGAACCACTGCAAGAACTGAAAGCCGACAAAGTCGCCCTCCGCAAGGGCCACTTTAGCCATGGACTGGAATTGCTCGGTTACACTGCGCTCCCACTTGAGGGCTTGCGAAACCGCATCGGCAGCACTCTTGAAGCGAGTGGAAGCAGCCGGTATGGCCGGAAAGTCGAAGGCCTCACCCACATCCACCAGGAAACGCACAATCTTTAGGGCGTGTTCTTTTTCTTCTGCTGCCTGCCCGTAGAACAGGGTCGCCCATTTGTCCAGGTTCTGCTGGGCAAAGTAGGTTCCGATGGCCAGGTATTGCTGGTGCGCTCCAAGTTCATGGCCGATTTGTTCCTTGAGTTTCTGAGCGAGCTTGCTCGATATAAGCGGTTGTGGGGTATTAGGCATGGTTCACTCCTTACGGGCCGATCTATGAAACACCTATCAACTAAAAGGCTAACACTTCGGGCCCCCAGCAAAGTAACCCCATCCCCATAAGCAAGCCTCCTTCGGGTGCATCTCAGCAATTCCGTACAGGGAAAGCCCTCCACCTCAGGGCCTCGAAGGCCACCAGCGGATGGGAACTACATAGCTGGGCGCGGTGGGCTGCTGTGCGCGAAGCCCCAGGGCGACTCCACTGCATCCCCGAGCGTTTCATGCGGGCACCGATAACATGCTTGTTCATCCCCTCCACCTGGCCTGAACCGATGGGCCAGCCCCGGGCTTTATAGGCCGGGTAGTCCATCCGATCGGCCCTTTGCTCCAGGTACTGGATTGCGCTGCGGGCCTCTTCCGACCAGCTCTGCCGCTCAGGAGCGGTAGGGGGTGGGCAGTA
>NZ_JHVI01000026.1 GCF_000620065.1 Meiothermus cerbereus DSM 11376
AGTTTCAGCAGGAGGTGGACCCAGAGGGGCGGAAGGTTCTGGTGCTGCTTTTGGACAACGCAGGCTGGCACCGGGCCAAAGACCTCCAGGTACCGCCCGGTCTGCTGCTGCTGCACTTACCGCCCTACACCCCCGAGCTCTCCCCGGCAGAGCCGGTGGTGCCTTTGCTGCGGGAAGCGGTGGCCAATGAGAGTTTCCCCAGCTTGGAGGCTTTGCAAGAGCGTCTGGCAGAGCGGTGTGTCTATCTCCAGGAGCACCCCGAGGTCATCCGGGGGGTGGCGGGGTTCGGGTGGATTCCTGAAGAATGACTATCTATCTAAGGTTGGTACAAGATGCCCAGGATGGTGATCACAATGATCAGTTCAATCACGCTCATTCCGCACGCACGCTTCACAAGACCCCCTTATCCAACGCAGCCGGTGTCTGAGGGCTACCCACCTCGATTACAACACCACCCCCTGCCCACTCCCTGCGGACAACCTACCGCTTCACTGGGGTTGTGCAAGTGACCTATAACCCAAAAACTGTGTCCAGGACAAGGGAAAAAACAACATTTGATTAACAGCAATCTGGCGTCGGGCAAAGCGAAATTGCACCCTGGATGGCTTTAGAAATTAACAAACCACCCCCCCAACTGGGGGATTCCGCAGGGCTACTGAAATAACGCCCCAGGTTTGACAAACACACCCATCCACCCGCTACCCTAAAGCTCATGACCTACGGCGACTGGGCCCTGCTGCAAGACCGGCGGGGCCGCACTTATTTGTTTCGCTTGCAGGAAGGCGCTACCTTCAACTATCACCGAGGTTCTATCCGCCACGAGGCCATCGTGCAGGCCGGGGCCGGCCAGAAAATTGCCACCCCCCAGGGAGAGCTGTTTACCATCCACCGCCCCACCCTGGAAGACTACGTGCTCCACATGCCCCGCGAGGCCACCCCCACCTACCCCAAGGATGCCGCCACCATTTGCTTTCTGCTCGACCTGGCCCCAGGTATGCGGGTGCTGGAGGCGGGCTCGGGTTCGGGCGGCCTGACCCTGTACTTGGCGCGTGCCGTGGGCCCAACCGGCCAGGTCTGGAGCTACGAAGCCCGCCCGCGACACCTCGAGCGGGCCAAACGCAACCTGAGCGGGTTTGAAGACTGGGGCAACGTCACCTGGGTAGAAGCCGACCTGGCCCAGGCCGAGCTGCCCCCTAGTGCCTTCGACGGCATCGCGCTAGATCTAATGGAACCCTGGACGGTGCTAGATTCCATCACCCCGGCACTCAAGATAGACCGCTTTCTGGCCTGCTACCTGCCCAACCTCACCCAGGTCATTGCGCTCCTGGAGCACCTCCAAACCCAGGGCCTGCCCTATCTGCTCGAGCGCACCCTGGAGGTACAGCACCGCGAGTGGGATCTGCGCCCCCCCATCGCCCATCCCAAGTTTCAGCAGGTGGGGCATACGGCCTTTCTGGTGCAGCTCAGACGGGTGGAGGGCTGACGGTGAAGCTCAACGGTGCAGCCTAGAGATTACGGTTTAACTCAAGGTTTGGTTGCGTCTTTCGGGAAAAGCCTGGCTATGCCCTTGCAGCGCCTGTTATGTGCGACGCTGAAACTCGACCGAAGGCCTGCCTTCAAGAAGACCCGCAACGGAGATGTCTTCGTCGATTTTGGGCCAGTGAATGCCTTCTCCATTACCCAGCAACTCATACTCGGCGCGCTCTTGCGGGTCGGCTTTTGCTAGCCGAGGAAACCAAACGATAGGTACAGCCAAGCGGCGGCCGTCAGACAGTGTGACGATCAGTTCGTCCTCGGTACACTCGACAGCGCTGGCAAGAATAGGTTTAGCGGCCAAAGAACTCATTCCACGCCTCCTCAATCGCAACCCTGTTCTCCTCTACAAGCCTGAACAACTTCGAGAGCTCCTGCGCCGAAAAGCCACTGCTGCTGGCATAGGCCACAGGTTTAAGCCAGAACTTTGCCAAAGCGCGGTCTCGCTGAACATGGATATGGGCGGGCTCGTCATTCTCGTTGGCGTAGAAGAAAAACCGATAAGGGCCGAGTCGCAAGACCGTAGGCACACATTCATCTTAGCGCATATCAGTTGGGTTCCGCGGCGGGCTGCAAGCGTAAGTCTCGAGCCCCCAAGTGTCTTCACCACCTATACTTGGCCGTGGTGGGGAGGCTTGAATGGAAGGTTTACTGATCCATGCGGTGGTGCGCGAAATAGCCGGGCACCTGCCCTTGCGCAGCCTGGGCTGGGCTTTTCCCGACGAGGGTACGGCGGCCCTGCTGCTGGAGGGCCTGGGCAACCTGGTGCTGCGCTATCGCCCGCCCCATCCCTTGCTGACGCTGGAGCCGGGCCGCCTCGAGGGCCAAGCCAAAACCCCCTTCCAGCGCCTCCTGGAGGCCCGTTGCAAGGGGCGCTTGCTCAAAATGGAGCAGCTCAAGCTCGACCGGGTGGTCATGCTGGAGTTTGAGGGCGAAAAGGGTTTTGTGGACACCGCCCCTACCCGGCTGGTATTCGAGCTGACCGGTCGCAACGCCAACCTGATCCTTTGCGACCAGGAAGGGCAGATTGTGGGCCTCGACCGGCCCGTTACCTCGGCGGTCAATCGCTTCCGGGAGCTCAGGCCTGGCCTACCCTATACCCCGCCTCCCCCCTACCAGAAGCTCGACCCCCGCACCTTGCAGGCAGAGGAACTCGAGCCCTTTGTGGGTCAAACCCTCTCGCAGCTCATCAAAAACCTGGACGGGGTGGGCAAGGAGCTGGGGGCCGAACTGGCCCGCCGGGCCCAGCTCAGCCCCCAAACCCCGCTCAACCCCGAACATCTGCCGCTTATCCACAGGGTTATCCACAGCCTGGTGGAGCAGCCCGGCCTGCAAACCCAGCTCACCGAAGAGCTGCGGCAAGCCTGGGAGCAGGAAGAGACCGAGGCCCTGCGCAAGCCCCTGCGCGAGGCCCTGCGCCGCCAGCTCAAAACCCTAAAGGCCCGCCTGCAGGACTACACCCGGGCCTGGGAGCGGCTAGAGGAAGCCCAGCGGCTGCGTCATTGGGCCGACCTGCTGATGGCCTACGGGCACAGCCTGCCGCCAGGGCCGGTGGCTCGGCTCGAGGACTTTTCCGGCCAGCCGGTGGAAATTCCTCTGGAAGCGGGCCTTTCGCCCATCCAGAACGCCAGCAACTTCTACGCACGGGCCAAGCGGCTGGAGGCCAACGCCGAAAAGGCCCTCGAGCTGATTCCGGCCACCGAGGCCCAGATCGCGGGGCTCGAGCGCGACTTAGACCAGCTCGAGCAACTCCCCCGCCAGACCTTGCTGGAGCAAAACCGCAAAATCAAGGCCAAAGGCCCCCAGGTGGGGCTTCGCTGCAAAAGCCCCGGTGGCTTTGAGGTCTGGGTGGGCCGCAACAGCAAGGAAAACGACCTCCTGACCCGCATGGCCCACTCCGAAGACCTGTGGTTCCACGCCCAGGGCCTCCCCGGTTCGCACGTAATCCTGCGCACCCAGGGCCAGGCCACCAGCCTGTCCGACCTGCTCTTTGCGGCCCAATTGGCCGCTTATTACTCCAAAGCCAGGGGCGAAAAAAACGTGGCGGTGGACTATACCGCCAAAAAGCACGTCTGGCGGCCCCGCAAGGCGGCCCCCGGCCAGGTGCTCTACACCCAGGGCAGGACGCTTTTTGTGGATGCTGAGCTTCCGGACAGTTGAGTGTGGTGGCTTTGCATTTGGCTAGACTGCTTAGTGCTCTGGCAACTTAATTCCTGGGATGGATTTAGCTCCTCTAATACCAGATTCGGTTAGTTCGTCACCGTTCGGTGACGAACTAACCCGACCGAAGGGATACGCTTTCTTCGCCGAGCGCAGCGAGGGGTGTGCTCTAGGATTCAAAAAGATAGCCTCTTAGCGCTTTTTGTTTGAAGATTATCTTTTTGAATCCGGTATAATATCTGGGAGTTGCTTTGAGCGCCTCATTTGGGGGACTTCGTTGCACATCACTTTTTAACTTACCAGACTGCTTAGGGAGAAATCCCAGCCTCATCCTCGGCGCGAACCCGCAACCAACGGGCCGCCAAGGGCAGGGTGGTTCCCTGAACCAGCACCGAGAACAACACCACAAAGAAGGTCACGTTGAAAATCTTTTGTGCCGATTCAACCCCGGCCAACAAGGGAAAGGTAGCCAGTACGATGGGAATGGCCCCACGCAAGCCCACCCAGGAAACAAAAGCTTTCTCGTTGAAGGCGAAGCGCCGGCTGGGTAGGCTGAGGAAAACCGCCACAGGCCGGGCCACCAGCATCAGAAAGAGTGCCAGCAAAATGGCCCCTACCGCCACCGAGGGGAGTTGGGAGGGAAAAACCAGCAGACCCAGGGTGAGGAACATCCCAATCTCCATCAGCCAGGTGTTACCTTCGTGAAAGGCCAATAGCGCCGTCTTGCGGGGAAAGTCGCTGTTGCCCACCACCACCCCCGCCACATAAGCCGCCAAAAAACCACTGCCACCCAGCACGGCGGTGAGCGAAAACACCAGGAGCATCAGCGCAACCGACAAAACCGCATACAGCCCATCGAAGCTAAGCCGGATGTTTTTCAAGGCCCAAGCCGCCGCTCGCCCCAGGCCATACCCCAGTAACAAGCCCAACAGCATCTGCTGGACAAACATGGGCAGAATCTGCCAAGCGTTCATCTCGGGGCGGGTCAGGAGGGCGGTCAGGCCGATGGTAAGAAACACCGCCATGGGGTCGTTGGTGCCCGACTCGAACTCAAGCAAAGGCCGCAGATGCTTGCGCAGGCGCACCGCCCGCTCGCGCAGTACGCCAAAAACCGCGCTGGCATCGGTACTGGAAACAATGGCTCCCAATAGAAGGGCCTCGAGCCAGCCCCAGCTCAGGGCCCAGTAGGCAAATGCCCCGGTCAGCAGCATGGTTAGCAATACCCCAAAGGTGGCCAAGGATAAGCCAGCCCCCAGTACTGGGCGTACCGTGTTCCAGCGACTGAGGAGTCCGCCCGAATAAAGGATGAAGATAAGCGCCACCGTACCTACGAGCTGAGCAGCGTAGTAGTTATCGAACCAAATCCCTCCTGGCCCATCGCTCCCGGCCAGCATCCCGATAACCAGAAACAACAGCAGTCCCGGCACCCCAAGCCGCCCCCCGAGCTTGGTGGCCAGCACGCTGAGGAGCAGCAGAGTGGCGGCAACTAGCAGAAGGGTCTCTGGTCTCGGCAAATACACCTCCACATACCCCGGCAAAACCGCGGGGAACGCTGGTACTTCGGTGCGTGAAGCACCCCGGCTTCAGTATGCAGTTAAGCCAGCCCCAAAGCAGGGCCTCAGTGCCCAATTCGGGTGTGCAGGTCGCCGATGCCCTCGATGGCCACTTCCACGAGGTCGCCGGGCTTCAGCTCGCCCACCCCCTCGGGGGTGCCGGTGAGCACCACGTCGCCGGGTTCCAGGGTCATGAAACTGCTGATGTAGGAGAGGATTTTGGCCACCGGGAAGATCATCAGGCTGGTGTGGGCCTCCTGGCGCAGCTCGCCGTTTATATAGGTGCGCAGGGTGGTGTTTTGCGGATCGAGCGAGGTTACCAGCCAGGGCCCCAGGGGGCAGAACTTGTCGGCAGACTTGGCCCGCACCCATTGCAGGTCGGTTTTTTGCTTGTCGCGGGCGGTGACGTCCAGGGCGCAGGTATAGCCCAGCACGTGCTCGAGGGCCTCGCTTTCGGGCACGTTCTTCATGCGGCTCTCAATCACCACCGCCAGCTCCCCTTCGTAGTGCAGCAGGTTGGTGAAGCTGGGGTAAGGCACCGCATCGCCGGACTGCTCGGGGCGGGCCGGGTTGGCGGGGTGGGCCAGGGCATTGGGGGCTTTCAAGAAGAGCCCCGGCTCTTTGGGAAGGTCGCCGCCAAAATCGTGGCCCATTTCGCGGATGTGATCGAGGTAATTGCGGCCAACACACACAATCTTGCTGGGTGTGGCCGGGGCCAGCAGGGTCACACCCCCCAGATCAAAATGACGGCCCGTGGGGTTGCCCGCCGGGCCGTCGGTTTCGTGAATCAACTCGCCTTCCAGTATGCCCCACTGACCTGCGTCAAACCGTACAAGCTTCATAGTGGCTCAAGTATACCGCTGATCGCAATTCCTGCCTTGGGACGTTTGGCTCAGGCTCATACCCCATTGGCCCCACCCATCCAGGGGAAAGTCCCATCCAGTCGGCGGCTTCTACCCTCGAGGTCACAAAACGCCTCGCAGGTGAAGTGTTAGAGTCTAAATAAGCAACCCCGAGGTTTGCCTCGAGGAAAGTACGAGAGGAGCAGATATGAGCGCACTTTTACTCTGGATTCTGGGCGTTCTGGGTGTACTGATTTTGCTCTGGGGCCTGACCCGCCTGCAAAAGGGCGGGCTGGCCTGGATGGGCCTTGGTTTGCTACTGGGCCTGGCTGGGCTGGGTGGGGCCTGGCTGCACCAGCAGTATGGCACCTCGGTCTTCTGGGGGCTGGGAATGCTGGGTGTTCTTTTGCTGGTCTGGGCCCTGCTCAACCTCAGGAGCCGCCTGGCCGGCTGGACAGCCACTCTGGCCGTGCTGTTGGCGCTAACTGGCTTTGGCAGCATCGTACTCCTAAACAGCAGCAGCCCCAACCTGCTCACCTCGGGCGCCATCTCTGACCCACTAAGTGGCTTCCGCACCAACCCCACTGCCCCTACCTCGTCCGACACCCCTGGGGCTGCGCCCGTTCAGCCGTCGGAGCCCAGTCCAACCCCTGCCAGCCCCGAAACCACCTCGCCTGCACCCGGATCTAGCATCCCTCAACCCTCGCCTGAACCCTCGCCACCACCCTCCGAACCCAGCCCTGCCCTGCCTGCCCCTACCCCACCCTCACCGTCGGCTGTTACTGGAAGCGTACGCGAGCTCGAGCCCACCTGCCCCTGCCTTCTCAACGTACAGGTGAAGGCGCCCAACCCCACGGTGCGGATTTTGCAGGGCACCACCGAGATTGCCAGCAGCAGGCTCGAGCGCTCGAGCTTCTTGCTCGAGGCCGGCGACTACACCCTCCAGGTCGAGGCCCCCGGCTACCGCACCTTTAGTGTGCTGATTAATGTACCCCGCAACCAAAACCTGGAAGTAGAGCTCGCACAATAAGCCCCCCAACCAGCCTCCGGCTTGTGGAAGCTGCCAAAAAGCCGCCGCCCCGGCAGGGCAGGTATGGCGTGAAGCCGACCGGGTGGGTTGCCAGAACGGGCCTTTCACGCATCGCTTGCACATTACACTACACCTCAGTATGGTGTAGATATTGTGGGTGAAGTGAGTACACTCTGGCAAACCTACCTCGAGGCCCTGCGCCCCCACCTGAGCGGGCGGGACCATCGGGGCAAAAAAGGCAGCCTGCGCTGGCTGGAAGCCGCGGTGGCCGAGCGGGGCGGGCGGGCGGGCACCGTTCGCAATATTCTGTACAAAGACCTGGGCAGCCCCGAAGAGAAGCTGCGATTGTTTGAAGTTATTTGCGACCTGTACACCGAGTCGGGCCTGGAGGCCCCCAGCCTGCCCTCGGAGCTGGCCCTCGAGTCGGCCCGGCGGGCTTTGGGGCGCGACAAACGCAGGTTGTTCCGCCGTTTTGTGCGGGCGCTGGAACAGGGCGACAAACCCCAGATGGTGGTGGTGGGGGGCGCTGCTACCGGCAAAGGCGTGCTGCTGGCTGCGGTAGAGCGGGCTGTACCGGGCTGTCTGATGGTGAACCTGGGGGGCGAGCTGGCCCAGCACCTGCACCCCCTGGCCGAAAAACTGGGACTGGAGCTCGAGGGCATCCTCTCCCAGCTCTCCCCTACCCAGCCCTATGCCCTGCAGGCCGCCCTGCAAGACGAGCTGCGCAACGAGCTGGCTCGAGCTCTTAACACCTTTGGCAGGCCTCTGCTTTTGCGGGCCGAAAAAGAAGGGCAGATTGGCGGCCTGAGCCTGCGCGATGCCCAGGGCAACCCGGTAGGTCTAGCGGCCTGGGTCGAACCCCTGCTACGCCGCCTAACCATCCCTTTTTTGGCCGGGCTTTCCGAACCTCCGCCCAACCTGGCCTGGCACCCGCTGTCGGCCCCCAGCCGGGCCGAGGCCCGCCGCTACGTGAAAGACCGCCTGCCCGACCTGCCTCCCGAGCGGGTGGAAGCCCTAGTCAACCAGGCCGGGCGCAACTTTGCCGAACTTTCGCGGCTGGTCTTGTTGGAAGCCGCCCAGACCGAAGGCAGCACCCCCGCGGCCCTGGCCGGCTACAACCTGGCCCAGGACACCACCCTGCGCCCCATTCTGTACGCATTGGCCGTTCTCTCGCCCGAAGCCGACCCCGGTGTACCGGTAGCCCTGCTGGAAAAGGCCATTAACAAAAGCCTCGAGCGCCTCTCCCAGGCCGAGCGCGCCCTCCTGACCCCTATGGGCGAGGGCCGGGTACGCCCGGCTTTGCGCAGCCTGCTGCCCGAGGTGCCCGAAAAAGAGGCCCGCAAGCTGCACGCACTGGCCCTGGATTTTTTCAAGGGCGACCTGTTTCGCCTGCTGCACCACGCCCGCGGGGCCCAACGGCTGGACAAACTGCTCGAGCTGCTCTCACAAGACCCCAGCCGGCTGTCGCTCTTGCCCACCCTGTGGGCCGAGTCGCAAAACTGGCCCCTGCCAGAGCGCGAGAAACTAGCCATGACGGTGGTGCGCTACCGTGCCGTGCTGGGCCAGTATGCCCACCCCGAGGCCCTGGAGGCCCTCGAGCTGCTCTTTGCCTCCAGCGACCTCGCCACCCAGTCCTGGGCCAGGGTCAAAGCCGCCGAGGCACGGGTAGACGCCGGGGATTTCCATGCCGCCCTGACCCTGCTACCCCCTCCCGAGACACTTTCGGGCGAAATTGCAGCCGAGGGGCTTTTGGTCTGGGCCGCGGTCGAGCGCTGGCAGGGCGATTACGCCCAGGCCGAAGCCTACGTCCAGCAGGCCCTTTCACTGCCCATCCCGCCCTTTCTGGCCGACCGGGTAAGGCTGTGGCAGGGCCTGGTCGCTAAGGATGCCGGCCGCTTTGACGAGGCCCTGGAGGCTTTGCGCCAGGTCTCGCACGACCCTTTGCTGGTGGGACGGGCCCGCTACCAGTCAGGCGACCTGCTGCTGCGCACGGGGCGGGTCTACGAGGCCGAGGCCCAGATGCGGCAGGGCCTGGAAGCCCTGGAGTCTTCGGGGGCACCGCCAGAAGAGGTGGCCCGGGTACGGGCCCGCTTCGGTACTGCCCTGCGGCGCATTGGCAATTTTGCAGAAGCCGAGAAATATCTGTATCGCTCTATTCACGAAGCCTCCGACGCATTTGTCCGGGCCCGCGCCATGAGCGAAGCCAGTGTGCTCGAGCTGGCCCGGGGCCGCCCGCTGGAGGCCCTGAACCTGCTGGCCGAGGCCGAGGCTTATCTGCGCGACGTGCGCGAACGCCCCGAGGAAGCCCACTACCGCCACCGCCGCACCCTCTACCGCATTGCCGTGGCCTACTGGGTGCGGGCCAGCGGGCTGCCGTATCTACCCCCTTATATGGGGGGACAAAAAGCCCCCCAGAGCGAAAAAATTCTGCGTGAACTGCGTCAGGAGCTGCTCACCAAGAAGCTTCCCGGCGACCGCTACATCGCCTTAGGCATAGACATCGCCCTCAAGCTCTCCTTGCTGATGCCTGCCGACCAGGCCGAGGCCATGATGCAAGGCTGCTTAGAGCAGAGCGACCCCTACTTCCAGGCCCAGGCCCGCCTGGGCTACGCCGAAACGCTGGCCCGGCAGGAGAAGTGGGCCGAGGCCCTGGCCCAGGTGGTGCAGATTGGGGACTTGCAAGACCCCGGTGTACAGGGCTGGAAGCTGGGCCTGGAAACCCAGGCCCTGTTGGGCCTGGGGCAGGAGGAAGCCGCCTGGAAAAAGCTCCAGTCCTGCGCAGGGCTACCTGTCCCCTACCGCGCCCAGCTGGGCCGGGTGCTGGGGAAAATCTGGCCGCCCGAGGCGCTGCGTCAGCGGCTAAAAACCCAGTCGCCTCTGGCCCTCGACGACTGCCTGGCCTTGCATTTGAGCAAGTTCGCATAGAAAGCCCCGCAGGGCCGTGTTGAACGCCCTGGGGTTCTCCAGGTTGGCCAGATGACCGGCCTCGGGGATGATGAGCATGCGGCTGTCTGGTATCTGGGCGGCCATCAGCCGGGCCTCGGCAGGTGGGGTCAGGGTGTCCTCTTCGCCCACCAGCACCAGGGCCGGAACCGAGATACTGGAGAGCAACGGTACTGAATCGGTCCGGTAGGCTAGGGCCTCGAGGCTCTTGGCCACACGGCTGGGGTCGGCCTCGAGCTGGGCCTGCCGTACCCAGGCCACCAGCTCGGGGCGGCGGGCATGGGTGGTAGCCCCCAGGTGCCCCCCCAGGGTGGCCTGGGGGAAGAAAGGCATACCCTCCTTGCGCACACGCTCGGCCTGCTCCAAGCGCATGCGGACGCCCTCGGGGGTGTCGGGGGTGGCCCGGGTGTCGGCCAACACCATCCCCGCAAAACGCTCGGGCTCGAGGTTCCAGAGCCTAAAAATGAGGTATCCCCCCATGGAAAGCCCCACAAACACTGCCTTCTGCCAGCCACGCGCGTCCATCTCGACCAGCACGTGCGCGGCTGCTTTTTCTAGGCTCTCAAAACCCAGGATATCGGGCAGTAAAACGGGGTGGCCCTCGAGGAGTTTTAGCTGCGCCTCCCACATGGCCGGGCTATAGGGAAAAGCATGGAGTAAGACTACCGGAACGGACATACCTAAAGCATAGCGAAAAGGGCAGGGTCAGGTTTCCCTCTCTAAAGCCTTCAGGGAGGCCTGGTACAGTTTATCGATGTCGGTCTCCCCTGTTTCGAGCTGGTGGTCGTAGGCGGCCTGAAGCATCCGGCTGAAGATCTTGCCAGGCTGGTGTCCCCGCTCAATTAGGTGGCGACCTAGCAAAATGGGCTTTACCGGTATGGGCTGGGGTTCAAAAAACTTCCAGGACTCTTTGGGCCGACGCTCGGCTCCGTCCGCTTCATAAAGGGCTTTCAGGGCAGGCAAATGCGGCCCGGCCTGGGCCTGAAACTTGCGGATGGCCTGAGGGGTGGGCCTGGCAAAGACCGGCACCATGTGTAAAGCGGTGGTAACCACCAGCTCGTCCCGCAGGTGGTTGGGCAGGCGCAGGTCGCGGGCAATGCGGGGGATCAGGGCTGCACCCACCCGCTCATGGCCGTGAAAGCTGTACCAGCCCTCGGGCCTCCATTGGGCGGTATCTTTTTTGCCGATATCGTGCAGCAGGGCGTGCCAGCGATAGGGGGGCGCGGCCCGATCCACCACCTGCAACACATGGGTCAGCACGTCCCCTTCGGGGTGCCAGCGGGGGTTTTGCAAGAGCAGGTGAGTATCTTCGAATTCGGGGATAAGCCGCTGAAGAATATCGAGATCGTATAAGTAGCGCAGGAACCGGCTAGGAACACCGTTCTCAAAAGCCTTGTTGAACTCCGCCGTAACCCGCTCGATGGCTACGTGGGAAAGCACCTCTGGCGCAGCTTCACGGGCGGCCTGTAGGGTGGCCGGTTCTATCTTAAAGCCATAGCGGGCAACAAAGCGACCGGCCCGGATAACCCGCAGATAGTCCTCACGAAAGCGCCGGCGAGGTTCGCCCACGGCCCTGATCAGGCCGGCCTCGAGGTCCTGCTGTCCCCCATAGGGGTCAATCACCCGACCTGAAGCGTTCATGGCGATAGCCCCGATGGTGAAATCACGCCGGGACAGGTCTTCCTCGATGCTTTTGCCCCAGGCCACCCGGGCCCTGCGACCAAAGGTTTCCACGTCGCGGCGAAAGGTGGTGACCTCGTAGGGGTGGTGGTCAATCAGGATTGTTACGGTACCATGTTCGATTCCGGTGGGAATGGCCTCGAGGCCATGGGCTTTGGCCAGGCGCATCACCTCCTCCGGGGGCGCTGAAGTGGCAAAATCCAGGTCTTCGGGCTTCTGGCCCATCAAAATATCGCGCACCGCACCCCCCACCAAGTAGAGGTCGGGCAAAAAAGAAAGCTTTTGCAGTATGGGGCGAAATTCCATAGACCTTCAACGCATATCTTCGACAGGCCAGTCCGCTGGCTACTCTACCAGTGATTTTCCTTTGCGCCATCCGTCGGCGCTCAAGCCCACCCCGCCAGCAGGTCGTCCACCGGCATGGCCGGGAAAGCCCCCCGCAGCCCGCCCAGCACAAAGGTCTCTTCTTCCAGGATACCCGGCCAGTCGCGCAACAGCTCGGCAAAGTTTTCCTCTGGCCCGGCCTGGGAAGCATGGGCCAACACGGCCGCCCGGATGGTCTCGGCATAGGGGCGGACATCTACCCTTACCGCCACCGAGCTGGCCGAAACCCCGTAGCGGTCGGGGTCGAAGCGGGTCTGGGCCAGCCGCTCTTTTGAACGCACGGGGAAGAACAGGCGCAAAGGTGGTGCCGCCATGCGGTTGCCCGCCCGCCAGAAAGCGCCCAGGGTGGCGCGGTGAAGGTGGATGTGGTCGGCATGGCCGTAATAACCATGCGGGTCGAACCCAATGACCACCTGCGGTTCTATCCGGATCAGGTGGTTCAGAAGGGTATCTTCGATCTGCTGTAAGTCCTGGTGGATAAAGCCCGCAGGGTTGGCCAGGGCCACCTCGAGCGGATAGCCTGAGTCCTGGTAGTTCAAAAAGATGGGTGGGCGTATCCCCAGGATGGCGCAGGCGGCCTCGAGCTCCTTCTGGCGCAGCTTACCCAGGGCCTCGCCTTTAGGGTATAGCGCAGCGTCAATGGCCGGGTGCCGGATGCGACCCTGCTCCCCGCGCGTAGCGCAAATCAGGTAAACTTCGTGCCCTAAAGCGGCATATTTGGCAAGGGTTCCCGCACAGAAAAACGATTCGTCGTCGGGGTGGGCGAAGATGGCGAGTAGACGCATACAGGCCCCAGTCTAAAATACCGGCTTCACAGAGATGCCTATCCACCGCGCCTGGGCCAGGCGCCTTCCCTGCGGCCGGGTTTATCTGCGCCCACACCCAGGCTTTTTGCACACAGCCTTCGGCCAAAACCAAAACGTTGCGGGTCTTTGACCCGCCTATGACCCCTGGGCACGCAGCTTGAAGCGCTGGATCTTCCCAGTGGTGGTCATGGGAAGCTCCTCCACAAAGTGGATGGCTCGAGGACAGGCATACTGCCCGACCCGGTTACACACCTCCTGCTGCAGGGCCTGCACCAGCCGCTCGTCCGCATTTTGCCCTGGGTGCAGCTTGACATAAGCCACCACCCGTTGGCCCCGTTCGGGGTCGGGCTGGCCCACCACCGCCGCCATCGCCACCGCGGGGTGCCGGAGCAGGGCCTCCTCTACCTCGAAGGGGCTGATGCGATAAGCGGCAGCCTTGATGAGGTCGTCCTTGCGGGCTTTGAACCAGAAGTAACCCTCTTCGTCCCGCACCGCCAGGTCGCCGGTGCGAAGATAAGGCCCGATGAACTTCTCGCGCGTAGCCGCTGGGTTGTTCCAGTATTGCAAAAAGGCCACCGGGTCGGGAGTCTTCAGGGCCACCTCCCCGACCTCGCCGGGGGGTAGCGGGTTGCCTTCCTCGTCAATTACCACCACCTGATGCCCCGGATAGGGCTTCCCCATCGAGCCAGGGCGGATGGGGTCCACCCTATAGCTATTCCCGATCAGCAGGTTGGCCTCGGTCTGGCCGTAGAATTCGTTCACCAGAAGGCCAAAGTTCTCCCGTGACCACGCCTGTAGCTCCTCACCCAAGGGCTCACCGCCGGCGTGGATGCTTTTTAGCTGGGGCAGCTTGGCAATCGGCCCCAGCCCACGCAACAGCTTGAGCGCAGTAGGGAAAAGAAAGGTGTGGGTCACCCCTTGCTGGCGCATCAGCGCGAGGGCCTCCTCTGGGTCGAAGCGGCTGGCCCGGTAGGCTACCACGGTGTAACCGTAAAACCAGGCCGGAAACAGCACGTCCAGGAGACCACCGATCCAGGCCCAGTCGGCGGGGGACCAGTAGACCGCCTCGCTTTCGGGGAAGTTTGAGTAGAGGTAAAAGCCCGGCAGGTGCCCCAGAAGCGCCCGCTGGGCCAGCAAGGCGCCTTTGGGTTTGCCGGTGGTGCCGGAGGTGTAGATCAAGATGGCCGGGGCCTCGGATGGTGTGGGGGTGGGAAGGAAGTGGGCCGAGGCAGCCTGGGCGAGGGCCAGCAGTTCGTCGGCGTAGATCACCCTCATCCCTTCTGGCAGGGCCTCCTGAAGGGCCTCGAGCACCGCCCGCTCGGCTATCAGATAGCGTGCACCGGAATGCTCGAGGCGGTACTGCAGGGCATCCTGCCCAAACAGGGTGGAGAGCGGCAAGGCGATGGCCCCCAGCTTGTACACCGCCAGGTGCGCCAGGGCGCACTCGAGGGACTGGCGCATCAGAAGCCCCACCCGCTCACCGTCCTTCACCCCCAACCCCCTTAGCGCGTTTGCCAGCCGGTTCGACCACTCCCGCAGCTCACCGTAACGAACCCGCCGCCCACCGGCTTCGATCAGGGCAATTCGGCTTTGGTGGGCTATCGCGACCCGGTCTACCGTATCGGTCGCCAGGTTGAAGCGCGGCCCGATGGTCCAGCGAAACTTCCGGGCCAGCTCGTCCCGTGGGAGAGGCTCGAGCTGGTAGTGAGTAGGTTCAACCCCCATAAAAACCCCCGATTCCCTTCCCTGGAGGCCTGCACCTCCCAGTCTTACCTGCTGTACTCAGGCAACGACCAGCCAGCCCCCGTGGAAAAGGTCTGTCGTAATTTTACCCTCACCACAGGCCACACCGGACTTGAAAAGGTAATCTTCAAACAAAAGACCTTATGAGGCTATCTTTTTGAATCCTACGGTTGCTGAGCTGGTCGAAGCAGAGCACACCCCTCGCTGCGCTCGGCGAAAGCAGCGTATCCCTTCCAAGGGGCGGTATCGCCCCCCGCGATGCGGATAACTTCGGTCGGGTTAAGTTGCGCCAGGGTAGATTGGCAAAACCCGCGGTATGAGTCTATGCGTACCTGGCGCAATTCCTAAAGCGATCTTTCAGAACAGCATCTTGCATTTCAACTATGGAGATACTTGGTTCGCCACCAAAGGGTGTCGAACTAGCCGAATCTGGTATTACCATAGCCAGTGCTTCAGGTGGGGGCCCCAGCAAAAAACCTCATGACGCCCTATGCCGTACTCTGCTCCTGATGCGCGAGGGCAAGCAGGCTATTATCGACTACCTGGGGGAGGTGGGCTACCTGGAAAACGAAGCTTTCTGGAAGGTGGCACAGGCCCTGGTCGAGGTAGGGCAAAGCAGCGAGGAAGGCCGAAGCCTCCAGGAGCTGCTCTCGGTGCGCCAGGGCTTGCCCAAGCCCAGCAGCGTGCAGCTTTTGTAACTACACCTTCACCTTACGCAGTTCCAAAAGCCCCTTCACCGGGTGTTTGCGGTCTATTTCCTGAATCAGGCGCAGCATATACACCACCGCTGCTGCGTCCCAGGCCTGGGGCCTACAGGAGGCCGGATACGGCACCGGCGGCTCTCCTTCGTGCTTGGGGTAGCCCCCCACCAGCTCCGGCAGGCGCCAGTCGGGCTGGGTCATGGCCAGGCGGAAGAGGCCCTCCATGGCCTGCAGGGCTTCTTCATAAAAGCCATAGCGCACCAGCCCCCCGATAAACAAGGCGTTGTCGTGCGGCCAGACCGAGCCGTTGTGGTACGAGAGCGGGTTGTAGCGCACCTCGCCCGCGCCCAGGGTACGCACCCCCCAGCCGCTATAAAGCGCCTCGGAAAACAGGGTCTCGACCAGTTGGGGCGCCACCTCCGCCGGTACGATGCCGCTCCATAGCAGGTGGCCGGGGTTGGAGGTGAGGATGGCCATGGGTCGTTTTTCACCGTCCAGGCCAGCCGCATAGGTGTTCAGTTCGGGCAGCCAGAAGGCCTGGTGGAAGCGGGCCTTGAGGGCCTGGGCTTTGGCCTCCCAGCGCGAGGCCCGCTCGTGCTCGCCCAGCACCCGGTAAAACTCCGCCGCCCCCTGATAGGCCATATAGGCATAGCCCTGCACCTCGCACACCGCAATGGCCCCCTGGGCCAGCGAGCCGTCCTGGTGGCTCTGGGAGTCGAAGGAGTCTTTCCAGGACTGCACCAGATGGCCCTTCTGGGTGTTGGGGGCATACTCCAGAAAGCCGTCCCGATCGGGGTCGGCGTAGTCGGTCATCCAGGCCAGGGCAGCCTCCCAGTTGGGTTGCAACTGGCGCACAAAGGCCATATCGCCGGTATCTTTCCAATACTGGTGCAGCAAAATGACGAAGAGCGGGGTGGCGTCTACGGTGCCGTAGTAGCGGGCAAAAGGCACCTTGCCGGTGCGCGAAAGCTCTCCCTGGCGCATCTCGTGGAGGATTTTGCCGGGGGTCTCGTCCAGAAAGGGGTTCACCTCGCGGCCCTGGTATTTGGCGAGGTAGGAGAGCACCCCTCGGGTCACATCGTTGGCCCAGGGCTGCATCATATAGGCCGTAAGCAGCGAGTCGCGGCCAAAAGGGCATACATACCAGGGAATCCCCGCTGCGGGAAAAAGCCCTTCAGGCAGCGAAAACAGCAGGGCCCGCAGGTCAGCAATGGCCTGTTCCAGAACCTGCTGGCTGCCCTCACGCTCCATCCGCAAGGGGAAGCGCTGCTGCCATTCTTGGTAGCTGGGCAGGGGCGGGGTGTGGGGCTCAAAGGGGCTCTCGAAACGGGCTTGCAGGCGCAGGCTGGCCTTCTCTTTAGGGGCCAGGGTCAAACGCCAGCGATAGGCCTCGCTGGGCAGGGGCTCGAAGCGCAGGTGGGTCGCCAGTTTCAGGCCGTCCTCGGCGGTGTACGAGAGGCCCTCCACCCGCCGCTCCACCTTGTGCCAGCCCTTGGCCTCGAAGAGGTCGGCAAAGTCGGCCTCGAGGCTGAGCGCAATCTCCAGGGTCTGGGCTTCCAGGGAGGTGTTCTCGAACTCCAGTCGTTCTCGGAACCCGCCCCGCTCCATCTGCAACTCCCGCCGCACCCCCACCACCTGGTCGGGGCCCTTAATCCAGCTCCAGTGCTGCACCAGCCGGTCGGGGCGCGGACTTTGTGAGAGCAGCAAGCTAAAACCTGGCAGCTTCCAGATGTAGCTCGAGAGGTAACGGGTATCGTGTCGGTAGAAACCCTGCTCCCCTCCTTCTACCAGGCCTAGGTCGGACAAAACTGCGTAAGTATCGTCTTCTTTGAGCGGAAGCATCGAAAACCTCGTCTACAGGGGGCCAGGTGTCTTCAGCTCGGCAACTCCATGGCGCAGGCTTACCTCCATCGAGCAGCCCAGCCAAGCGCAACACAAAAAACCCTTCTTCATCTGTTTGCCTGCGGGGTTGGCCTCATCCCTTGAGCGCACTGGTGGAGACGCCCTCCACAAAGTAGCGCTGGAATACCACAAACAAGATGATAATAGGGATCATGGTCAGAAAGGCGCTGGCCAGCATCAAACCCCAATCACCCGCCACCCCATAGGCGCTGCGAAAGAAAGAAAGGCCCAGCGGCAGGGTGTAGCTGGCCTGCTGGCCCGAGAGCACCACCGCCGCCTTAAAGAACTCGTTCCACATGCCCTGAAAGGTCAGGATGGTCAGGGCCCCTAAAGCCGGCGTGGCCATAGGCAGGATAATGCGAAAGAAGGTGGTGATGGGGGTCGCACCGTCAATGAGGGCCGCCTCCTCGATCTCGCGGGGGATAGACTCAAAAAACTGCTTCATGATAAACACCGCCCCTGCCCCCACTGCGCTCCACACAATCATGCCCCACAGATTCCCCAGCAAGCCCAGGTCGCGCAGCACTAAGTAGTTGGAGATGAAGGTAGCCTGACTGGGCACAGTCATGGTAAAGACAATGAAAGCAAACAGGTAATTCTTACCCGGCAGGTACATCCGGGCCAGGGCATAGCCCCCCAGCGAAGCAAAAAGTAAGGTGGTAAACACCACCGCGACGCAAACAAAAAAGGTATTGGCCGTCCAGCGCAGAAAGAAGCTGGCCCCAGTGTTGGGGTCGCGGGCCTCATTGAAGACCCGCACATAGTTGCGGAACACGTAGCCAATAAGGCCCGGGGTAACGCTGTCCCAGCTAGCCACCCTTCCCCGGCGCTCGAGGCGGTTGGGCTCGAGGGTAGCCGCATAGTACTGCTGGCCCCGCGGGGCCTCGATATCCAGGGGTAGCCGGGGAACTACCGGTAGGTTGGCAGCCCCTTCAAGTTTGGGATAGGTGATGCTAAAGCCATAGGTCACAACCTGCCCTGGTCTGCCCTGTAGCACCATCGGCCGCCGTCGCAGCTCCTCTACCGCCGAAACCTGGGCAAACTGCGCGGCCTGCACCTCATCGAAAATGGCCCCCAGGCCGGCCCCAGCCCTTCGAACAGGTACCACAACGGTGGGTTTTTCGGGCTCCTGGTCTTCGGGCACAAAGTAGCTCACCTCAAAAGGAATACGGGCCCCCGGAGCAAACCCACCCGTCCAGGGGTTGCCCCCCCCAAGCTGGCCCAGCCGCCAGGCGGCCACCCAGTTTTTGGACTGGGTCTGGGCAAAACTGTAGCGGAAGGGCCACTCCAGCGGGTTATCCTTCAGGCTGCCCAGAAAGGCCACATAAAAAGGCCCAATGAAGAAGACCCCTAAAGCCAGCATGGTGCCGTACACCCAGCCCGCCCGGGCCCAGCGCTGGCGGGCCTGGTAGTGTTCGCTTATCTTGTGAACCTTCAAAGGTCGCGTTGCCATCCACCACCCCCTAGTGGGCCTTCTCCGAGATGCCCAGAGCCCGCTGCAAGAACACAATGGCGAAGGTCAGACCGGCCAGAATCAGGGCCGCTGCCGAGGCCAGACCCACCTTGCCCTCCCCACTAAAAACGTTGTTGTAGACGTAGTAAGCCAGCACGATGATGGAGTCCAGCGGGGCTGCGTCACCCATCAGGGCCACCTGGTCAAACATCTGCAGGGTGCCGATCAGCGAAAGGGTAATCACCAGAAATGTGACCGGGCGCAGCATGGGCACAGTCACGTTAAAAAACTGCTGCAAGGGGGTTGCGCCGTCAATGGCGGCGGCCTCGTAGAGGCTTTTTGGAATGTCCTGCAGGCCCGCCAGAAAGATGAGCATCAGGGTGGGAATGGTGGTGAAGGTGTTCAGGATGATGATGCTCCAAAGCGGGATGGGAATACCCAAAAAGCGGTCGGGGTTGGTGAGCCAGGTAAACTCGGGCGGACGGGCCTCGAGCGGCCGTACCAGCCCCAGTCCTACCAGCCCCCAGGTCAGGGCCAGTGCCACCAGCAGCGAGATGGTAGCCAGGGCCGGGTCGAGCCAGGCTAAAGGCACCCCCCGCCACCGCTCCCAGCCCACCTGCACCACCTGGGCCAGCATGAATACGCCCAAAAAGGTAAACAGCACCGGGCTTACCGAACCCAGGTAGCCCAGAAAGGTGTTCAGGAAGCCGGTTTTCTGGAAAAACCAAATAGCGATTACCGTAACGGCTGCCGAAGAGAGCACGCTGGGGATGTAGTAGACCGTGCGAAAGAAGGTGATGCCCCGCAGCCGCTGGTTGAGCACCGCAGCCAGGGCCAGGGCCAAAAAGGTCTGAATGGTCGTGACCACCAGCATAAAGCTGATGGAGTGGGTGAGGGCCGCCATAAAGCGAGGCTCACGGAACAGCTCGACAAAGTTGGCCAGCCCCACAAAACGACTGGACTGCCCAATCAAGGTGGCGTCGGTAAAGCTAAAGCCCACCGTACGCACAAAGGCAAACACAAAGAAAATGCCCAGGTGAATAAGAAACGGAGCCAGAAACAAAAGCGCATACAGCGCTTCGGTTCGTTGGGCGCGACGCATACATTCCCCCTAGGGGAATGGAGCAGGGCAGCCCCTGCTCCATCCCGTCAAACCGCCTAGCGCACGATGCGGTTTAGCTCGGCCTGGGCATCGGCGATGGCCTGATCAATCGACTTCTTACCACTTATTACCGCCTGCAGGGCCTCGTTAATGGGGCGCATCCAGTTGCCCCCATCCAGCGCGCCAAACTTGAAGGGCAGCACCGCCCCGCCTACGCTGGTCGAACCCTGGAAGACCACCCGGTTGAGCTCGTTCTCCTTGCCCGGGCGCTGGAAGATGGGGCTGTTGGCCAGGGCACTGCGGCTGGGAAGGGCCAGGCCGCGGGAGAGAATCCAGTTCTGGGCTTCAGGGCTGGTTAGCTGGCGCAACACTTTGGCTGCGGCTTCCTTGTTTCTGGAGGCTGCGTTCATGCTCCACGAAACGGTAAAGATGAAGTTGCCCCGCTGCTTGGTAACCGGGTCGAGGGGGATAAAGGTGGTGCCATAGCGCATGTTGGGGGCTTTGTCGCGCAAGAAGCCGCCAATCCAGGCCCCCTCGATGGCTACTGCCGCCTTTTCGGCCCCAAAGCAGCCGCCCGTCCAGCCCTCACCCAGATCCTGGGCGTATTTGCCGGCCCCGTCCTTGACCAGGCTGGTGTACCACTCGAAGGCCCGGCGGAAGTTGGCGTCCAGCACGGTGCGACCCTGGGCGTTAAAAGGACGCCAGCCCGTGGCATGGGCGAAGGCCCCAAAGCGGGCATAATCGGCCACTACGCAAAGCCCGGCCACGTCCTTGAGGGCGCCTTGCACACGCTTTAGCTTATCTTTGAAGGTCTCCCAGGTGTCGGTCTGGTTGGGGTAGGGCACCTTGGCCTCGTCGAAGAGGTCTTTGTTGAATTGCACAGCCAGGGTGTTGAAGTCCTTGGGCAGACCGTAGACGTTGCCGCGCAGGGTAAAGGCGTTAAGCAGGTTGCGATTGAAAACGGCCAGTTCTTGCGGGGTGAAGTACTTGTTCAAAGGCTCGACCCGACCCGAAGCAAACAGCGGCTCCGACCAGAAGATGTCCACATAAAAGAGGTCGGCAGCCGTACCGGCCGAAAGTGCGTTGAGCAGGGTGGCCCGGTAATCACCCTCGATGCCCTGGTACTCGGCCCGAATGCCTTCTTTTTCCAGCGCCGGGTTCACAATCTCCCGAACCAGGCTGCTGAGGATTGCGGTATCGTTGCCGCCGAAGCCCTGTAGCTTTACTACCGTTTGCGCTGAGGCCAGGCTCAGCCAAGCCAGGGCCAGAATTGCCAGTATCTTCTTCATGGGTTCCTCCTAAAAACATCTCGCCATTTGCCGATTCAACCAGTAATGTGTCGCCTAGCCTCCCACCTCCTTCAAGCAGGTTGTGCCCCGCACCACCAGGCGCACCGGCACCCGCACCCCATAGGGGCGAACCCCCGTCAGGGCTTCCTTGAGCAGGCGTGCGGCGGTACGGGCAATTTCTGCGATGTCCTGCCGCACGGTGGTGAGTTGTTCGCCCACCTCGGGCAGGTCGTCGTAGCCCACCAGCGAGACGTCCTGCGGCACCCGCTGGCCCAGATCTTCCAGTGCAGCCAGCGCACCCACCGCCATCTCGTCGGAAGCAGCAAAAAGGGCGCTGAAGCGCAGGCCCCCCTCCCAGGCCTTGCGAACCACCCGGTAAGCGGTAAGGGTAGAGAAGTCGCCGTCTAGGACCAGCTCGGGACGGTAAGGCACCTGGTAGGCCTCGAGGGCCTGTCGGTAACCGCGCAGCCGTTCCCGTCCGGCCTGGTGCTGGGGCTGGCCGGTGAGGTGGGCAACCTCACGGTGGCCTAGCTCGAGCAGGTGGCGGGTGGCTGCATAAGCCCCCCCTTCGTCGTCCGGCGCCACCCAGAAAGCCCCTGGGTATACCCCAACCAACACGTGGGGCGTGCCGGCCTGGGCCAGGGCCTCCAGGCGGGGGTCGTGGTCGTGGGCGCCCAGCAGGATGTAGCCTTTTGCTGGCCGCAAAGGCAACCCCGCGGGATCGGTGGGGGTCTCCTCCAGGCGCAGCCCCGCCTGCCAGAGCGCTTCGGAGAGGTGCTCAAACAACAGCACGAAGTAAGGGATGTAGCGCCGCACCCCAGGGGCCAGCAGAATACCCACCGTGTCGCCTTTGCCAGTAAGCTCCCGGGCAGCCTGCATGGGCACGTAGCCCAGACGTGCCACCACCTCGAGCACCCGTGTCCGGGTCTCGGGGTGTACCCCCGGTCGCTGGTTCAACACCCGGCTGACCGTGCCGGTAGATACCCCGGCCAGGCGGGCCACGTCTTGAATGGTGGGGGTTTGTTGGTTCTCCATAGATCTAATTTTGTAATCGCTTACAGATTTTCGTTTATAATAAACACAGCCTATGAGACTGTCAATACAGCGATAATATCTTGATATGGCGTGAGCTACTGGGAAGATTTTTGTAATCGTTTACAACACCTCTGTTTTTCCATCGCCATCCACCCTGCCTGCAGCTTTTGCACCACGCCACCAGGGGCTGCCTGATAAGATGGGGCCGACATGAAAGGACTCATTCTTGCCGCTGGACGAGGCACCCGGCTTCGCCCCCTAACCCACACACGCCCCAAGCCGGTTATTCGGCTGGCGGGCAAACCCATCATTCGGTATGCGGTAGACAATCTGCTCGAGGCTGGTATTGCCGAGGTGGGGGTGGTGGTCTCCCCCGACACCATAGAGGACATTAAACTGGCCCTCAAAGACTGTTTGGGTGTACAGATTACCTACATTGTTCAGGAGGAAGCCCTGGGTATAGCCCACGCGGTCGGCACCGCCAGGGAGTGGCTAGGACAGAGTCCCTTTGTGCTGTATCTGGGTGATAACCTCTTCCAAAGGGGCATCAAACCCTTTGTGGACGCGTATAGGCCCGGCCTGGGCGCCGTTATCGCCCTGGTGCGGGTGCCTGACCCCAGGCAGTTTGGGGTAGCTGTGCTGGAGGAAGGGCGCATCAAGCAACTGCTCGAAAAGCCCAAAGAACCCCCCTCCGACCTGGCGGTGGCCGGGGTTTATGTCTTTGGCCCCGTCATTATGGAGATAATTGCCAACCTCGAGCCCAGCGCCCGGGGCGAGTACGAGATCACTGATGCCATCCAGGCCCTGGTAGACCAGGGTCACACTGTGCTGGGGCAGGAAATTAGCGGCTGGTGGAAGGACACCGGACGCCCTGCCGACCTGCTGGATGCCAATCGGCTCTTGCTGGTAGAACAAAAAAGTCCTACCCCGGTTATCGAAGGACAGGTGTACGAGAGCCAGGTTACCGGCAGGGTGGTTATCGCCAAGGGCGCGGTGGTCAAAAATAGCACCATCCTGGGCCCGGTTCACATAGCCCCAAACGCCATTATCGAGGGAGCTTACATTGGGCCTTTCACCTCCGTGGGCCCCAACGCCATCGTCCGACAGGCCGAGGTGGAGTACTCCATTCTGGAAGACGGCGCAGTGGTGGAGGATGTACCGCTACGGCTGCACGAGTGCATCCTGGGCGTAGGGGCCAGGGTAACGCGTCGCCATGGCCTGCCCAAAGCCCACAAGCTGGTGTTGGGTGATTTGAGCAGCCTCGAGCTGGCCTGATATGAACCCCGTCTGAAGCTTTCTGTTTAGGGCAACTCTGGGCGCCGCTTCCGGTGGGGCCCCAGCAAAAAAAGCAAATCACAGACATTTCTTATGACGTCTTTAACCTTGCTTGCACACCGCTTTGACATGTGCGGGGTATAGTCGCAGGTGGAGGTGGTTTATGTGGCCGTTTGGAAAGTCATTGTCCGCTCGAGTTCAGGATGCCATTAACCAGTGGCCCCCCCTGCAGGGACTGGGCCTCACCATTGAAGAAAAAGGGGGAAATGTCCGTATTACCGGCGCAGTGCCCCGTCAGCCGCACCTGGCCCTTCTGCAGAGCACGGTGGAGGGTGTCAAAGGGGTTAAATCGGTGGATCTGAGCGGGGTAATTGTTGCCCAGCAAGAGGTTTCCGAGGCCGCAATCGCCGCCGAAGAGGAGGTCATCCGCAAGGCCACCGAGGCCAGCAAGCTAGCCAAAAAGGTGCTCGCCACCCTGGAAGCCAACAACGAGCTCAAGGACGACCCCATCGCGGTGCTGCAAAAAGGCAGCGGGGTGGTGCTGCAAGGCGCGGTGGACAGCCAGCACGAGTTCAACCTGGCCGTCCAGCTTGCTAAACAGGCCGGGGCCACCGAAGTAGACGCCAGCGGGCTGAAGGTGGTCGAGGGCGCTAAAGCCAGGTTTGCCGCCGAGCAGGGTGGGGTCAACATCCCCGACGAGTGGTACACCGTGCAGCCCGGCGACACCCTCTCGGGCATTGCCCTCAAGTTTTATGGTGATGCCTCCCGCGAGAGCTACATGAAAATAGCCCGGGCCAACAACATCGCCAACCCCGACCTGATCCGGGTGGGACAGAAACTGCAAATCCCCCGATAGGGCGCTCTTCACAAATATTGAGCTGTTCACTTGTTGGCTTTGTCCGGCACAGCACAGTTGCCTCCCGGATGGGAGGCAAGGTCTGTGAAGAGTGCGATAAAACTTGGTTGCTACAAGCCCCCGTCTGGGGGCTTTTTTTGTTGGCGGCCTGACCTACCGGCCCTCCCGGTATCGCCGCAGGTTCTCCATATCTTCTTGCACCAGGTCATCGCGCCAGGCCAGCGATTCGAGGTGGTGGCGCAGCTCATGCACCAGGGTTTCCCAGATTTCGCCCTCCCAGTCAAACTCGGAGTCTGCGGCGGCCAGCGCAGCAAAAGAGCCATAGAACAGAATAATGTGCCGTCCAATACCCGCAAAGCCTCCCAGTACCGAAGGGTAGCCAGGGTCGTAGTACTCCCCCAGGCGCAGCAGTTGGGGTTCATCGGGATCGGTTTTTAGCTGCTCCAGCACGTGAACACCCTGCAAGCCACGCTTGTACTCGGATGGAATTTCATCCCATAAACGCGCCGCGGTTTCGACAAAGGCCTCGTAGGTCATCGGGCCCAGTGTGGCACAGGTAGGTGAAACCAAGCGTGAGAACAGGTGGGCCTGCTTGACAAATGTTTAGTCTTGCCTAAAAATGAAGGTCTATCTGGTAAGGCTTGCCTAAATCTCGGGGTAAAAACCATGAATAAAAATGCCAGCCGAACCCCACTCTCTGAAGCCCAGGAAGACTACCTGAAGCAGGTTCTGCTGCTGGGCAGCGGCAGTGAAGGCACCGGCAGGCTGGAGGATACCCACCCGGTGTCTACCCAATCGCTGGCCGACCAGATGCAGGTTAAGCCCGCTTCGGTCACGGGAATGCTCAAAAAGCTGGCCGAGTTGGGGCTGGTGGAGTACGAAGCCTATCGGGGAGTACGGCTTACCAGGGCCGGTTATAGGGTAGCTCTCGAGGTGCTGCGCCACCACCGGCTGATTGAGGCCTATTTGCATCAGGCCCTGGGCTATGGCTGGGAAGAGGTTCATGTCGAAGCGGAGAAGCTCGAGCACCACATCTCCGAAGCCTTTGAGGCCCGCATTGCCGAGTGGCTGGGCCACCCCGCCTACGACCCCCACGGCGACCTGATCCCCAGCGCGGCCCTCGAGCTTCCCCCCGCCGCCCCCAACCGCTGCCTGAGGGCCCTGGAAGAAGGCACCCGCGGCCTGGTGGCCCGGGTCGCCACCCAGGATCAGGACGCGCTCAACCTGCTGGCCCACCTGGGTCTCAAGCCCGGCGCTTCCCTTTTGCTGCTCGAGCAGGTACAAGAGGGCAGCCGCATCCAGGTGGGAAGCCAGCGCTATTTGCTGCCAGCCAGCCTGGCCCAGGTGCTGTGGATACAGCTCGAGGGAGAACACCATGCACATCGGTAGCTATCTCAAATCTTCTGTGCTGCTAAGCCTGCTAACGCTGGGCCTTTCTCCGCAAGCCAGCGCCCAGCAACAGGACAAAATCGCCCAGCTTCTACCCCTACAGCAAACCCCCGTGCAGGTTGTAACCACGGTCAACTTCATCACCGACTTAGTGCAGCAGGTGGGCGGCAACCGGGTGCGGGTAACAGGCCTGATGGGGGCCGGGGTAGACCCCCACCTGTACAAGGCTTCGGCGGGGGACGTGCGCCGGCTGCAGCAAGCTCACCTAATCTTCTACGGGGGATTACACCTGGAAGGCAAGATGGTGGAGTTGCTGGAACGCCTGCCCAGGGCCATTGCCGTAACCGACGCCATCCCCCGCGAACGCCTGATCCGCCCCCCCGGCGGCTTCCAGGGCCAGTACACCTACGACCCCCACGTCTGGTTCGACGTGACCCTCTGGCAGCTCACGGTAGATCGGGTGCGCGATGCCCTCAGCCGGGTCGACCCGGCAGGTAGCGCCTACTACCAGGCCAGCGCCGCCGCCTACCGCCAGCGTTTAGCCCAGCTCGATGCCTTTATCCGTCAGCAAATCGCGCTGGTTCCACCCCAGCAGAGGGTACTGATTACCGCCCACGACGCATTTGCCTATCTGGGGCGGCGCTATGGCCTCGAGGTGCGCGGCCTGCAAGGGATCTCCACCGTCTCCGAAGCCGGCGCCCGCGACGTACAGGAGCTGGCCGAGTTTATCGTTCAGCGCAGGATTCGCGCCATCTTTGTGGAGTCCAGCGTACCCCGGCGGCCCATCGAGGCGGTGGTGGCAGCAGCACAGGCCAGAGGCTGGAACGTGGTTATTGGGGGCCAGTTGTTTTCCGACAGCGCTGGAAACCCTGGTACCCCTGAGGGAACCTATGTGGGCATGATGGAGCACAACATCCGCACCATCGTAAACGGACTTTTGGGGAGGCAGCTGTGACCACGCATCCCAACCAAGCCGCCCCGCACTGGAGGCTGGGGGCCCCCAGCCCCCTCAGCGTGCGTGACCTTACCGTGGTCTACCGCGAGAAACCCGCCCTGTGGGATGTGGATCTGGAAATCCCGGCGGGGCAGCTATGCGCCATTGTGGGCCCCAACGGTGCGGGCAAGTCCACCCTGATTAAGGCCGTGCTGGGGCTGGTACCCAGAGCCTCGGGACAGGTTCGCTTCTTTGGTCAAAGCCTGGCGCAGGCCCGCAAACGCATTGGCTATGTGCCGCAGCGGGGGTCGGTAGACTGGGACTTCCCCACCAGTGTGCTGGACGTGGTGATGATGGGGCTTTATGGCAAGCTGGGGTGGTTCAGGCGGCCCGGCCCGCGCGAGCGTGAGGCCGCCCTGCGCTGTTTGGGGCAGGTCTCGCTGCTCGAGTACGCCCATCGGCAGATCTCGCAGCTATCCGGCGGCCAACAGCAACGGGTATTCCTGGCCCGGGCTCTGGCCCAGGACGCCGACCTCTACTTTATGGATGAGCCCTTTGCCGGAGTAGACGCCGTTACCGAGGAAGCCATCCTGCGTGTGCTGCACGAACTTAAAGGGCACGGCAAAACCGTCGTGATAGTCCACCACGACCTTCAAACCGTGCGCGACTACTTCGACCACCTGACCCTGCTTAACGTGCAGGTGATCGCCAGCGGAGCTATGGACGAGACCTTCACACCTGAGAACCTGAAACGAACCTATGGCGAGCGGATGCGCTGGGGAGAGGGGGAAGCTAAGGAAACACCCTGAGCTCAGCCAAAGCCCCCTACCTGAAGTCTTCTTTTGCATCTTCCCTACCCTGCTATGTCCGATTTGCTGCTTATCTTCACCGACTACACCCTGCGCAACGTGGCGCTGGGCTCGGCCATACTGGGTGTGGTGGGCGGGGTGCTGGGCACTTTTGCCGTGTTACGCCGCCAGAGTCTGATGGGAGACGTGCTGGCCCATGCGGCGCTGCCGGGCATCTGCCTGGCTTTCATCCTTACCGGCAGCAAAACCCCGCTAATTTTGCTTTTAGGTGGGGGCCTGGCTGGCTGGCTGGCGGCCTTGCTGGTGCTGGCCGTTTTGCGGCACAGCCGCCTGCCCGAAGACTCGGCCTTAGGGGTAATGCTGAGCAGCTTTTTTGGGTTCGGTGTGGCCCTGCTTACCTTTATCCAGCACAGCAACAACGCCAGCCAGGCCGGGCTGGATCACTTTATTTTCGGGCAGGCCGCTACCATCGTGGCCTCGGATGTGTTGAACTTTGTGGTGCTGGGCGGAATTGCTCTCTTGTGTGTGGGCCTTTTCTACAAAGAGTTCAAACTGCTCTCCTTCGACCCCGCCTACGCCCACAGCCTGGGGCTGCCGGTGCAGGGCCTCAGCACCCTGCTCACCTCGCTAACGGTGCTGGCAGTCATGGTAGGGCTACAGACCGTAGGGGTGGTCTTGATGGCCGCCATGCTGATCGCACCGGCGGCAGCCGCCCGCCAGTGGACCGACCGGCTCAGCAACATGATTGGGCTCTCGGCGCTGTTTGGGGCCCTGGCCGGGGTTAGCGGAGCCCTGATCTCGGCCAGCCGCGAAAACCTGCCCACCGGCCCGCTGGTGGTGCTTACCATGAGCGCGATTCTGCTGATCTCACTCCTGCTGGCCCCACAACGGGGACTGGTGTGGGACTGGGTACGTACCCTGCAAAACCGCCGCCGGGTTCGCCTCGAGCGCCTGCTGTTGGAAGCCCAGATGCTCCACCAGCACCAGCCCCTCACCCCCCAGGCCCTGGCGCTACACCGGCATGAATCGCAATCGGCGGCCCAGCAACACCTGGAGGAACTACAGTCGCGCGGCTGGCTCGAGCCAGGCCAGCAAGGCTTCCGCCTGACCCCGGCGGGCCAGCAAAAAGCCCAGGAGCTCGAGCAAGCCATGCGGGTCTTGCCCAAATCCGCTGAGGACAGGTGATATGAGCGCCGATCTGGTTATCGTACTAACCGCCATTTTGGTCTCTGTGGCCTCGGCCCTGGTAGGCACTTTTCTGGTGTTGCGCCGCATGGCCCTTCTGGCCGATGCCATCTCCCATGCGGTGCTGCCGGGCATCGTACTGGCCTACTGGCTTTCTGGCGGTGGACGGGCAACCCCAACCGCCTTACTGGGGGCTGCGGCTGCTGGCCTGGTAACCGTAACCCTGGTAGAGTGGCTCACCCGCAGCGGTAAGGTCAAAAACGACGCCGCCATCGGAATTGTCTTCCCTGCCCTGTTTAGCCTGGGGGTGCTGGTGGTTTCGCTTTATTTCCGCCAGGTGCACCTCGACCTCGACGCAGTGCTCTACGGCGAAATTGCCTACGCCCCCTTCAACACCCTGACCCTGTGGGGCCAGGAAATCCCCGAGTCCTGGCTGATGATGGGGTCGCTAACCCTGCTTAACCTGCTCTTTGTGCTGCTGTTTTACAAAGAGCTCAAGCTTTCCACCTTCGACCCCGGCCTGGCCGCCGCACTGGGCTTTGCTCCTGGAGCGCTGCACTACGGGCTGATGACCCTGGTCTCGCTTACCTCGGTGGGCGCCTTCCAGTCGGTAGGAGCCATACTGATTGTGGCCTTCCTGATTATTCCCCCCGCCACCGCCTATCTGCTCACCCAGCGCCTGCCGGTCATGCTGGGCCTGGCGGTGGGGGTGGGGGTGGTTTCCAGCCTGGTGGGCTATGGGTTGGCCATCTGGTTCGATGCTTCCATAGCTGGCATGATGGCCACTGTAGCCGGCGTCTGTTTTGCCCTGGCCTTCTTGTTTTCACCCCTGGAAGGCCTGCTCACTACCCGGCTGCGCCGGAAGGCTGAGCGCCTCGAGGTGGCCGCCTGCCTGCTGGTGGCCCACCTGGCCCACCACGACCAGGCGGTCTCCGACCAAGAGGTACTGGAGGAGTTTGGCTGGAACCCCCGCTTTTTGCAGCAGGCCAAGGAAAAAGCCCTGCAAGCCGGCTGGCTCGAGGTGTTCCAGGAAGGCCTACGCCCAAGCCCTGCTGGCCTGGCCATAGTCGCAAGCCGCGCGCCTCATAAGAAATGTCTTTGATTTGTTCTTTTTCTGGGGCCCCCGCCTGAAGCACGGGCAGCAACAACCTGAAAAACGATGGTGCTCAAGCCTGTCCCTAGCGGAACGATTCAGGCGGGGTTCATATCAGCGGCGCACCTCCACGCTGCTGCGGTTGCCCGCTGCGTCCACGGCGATCAGGGTCACGCGGCGCACCGGCAGCTCCACATAAAAGCTCACTTCTTTGCCCTTGGGCAGCGACAACGGGCTAAAGGTGCGGTCGTACTGCAAGGTCACCCGGTCCACCCCGGTGTCGTCCAGCACCCGCCCGGAAATTTGCAGCGTAGACTCGGTGCGGGCCGGGATTTCTTCTTCGGTACCATCGGGCAGCGTGCGCTTGCGGGCCGGTTGCACCACGGTGACGACCCGCTCGGCCCGCTCGAGGACAATCTGCGGCGGGCGGGCATCCAGCACCATCGGCAACCGCACGGTGCGGGTCTGCCCACTCGTATCGGTGGCATCCACCCTGATTTCCACCTGCCCCGACTGCGGGGCCTGCACCCGGAAGCTGAAGCGCACCAGCTTCTGCCCTCGGTTGGCTTCGGAAAGTAGCTCCTTTCCGCCCGCCTTCACGCTTTGTACCCCCACATCATCGAGGGCATAGCCCTGTACCTGCAACGAGCGCTGCGAAAGCACGCCGCTCTTGGGCTGGGTGATGCCAATCAGAGGTGGCTGGGTATCGCCGGGCCTCTGGCAGGCCGAAAATAGCGACAAGAATAAAAAAAGAAGGGGCGCGTACCGCACCCCTCCAGTCTACATTCAGAGTTTATTTGAAGATTAGGCCAGCTCGCCCATTAAAGTCGGGCCGAAAACCGCCTGGGAATAACACCGCCGCACCGACTTGAAACTCGCTGTAAAACTTCAGACCTCTCAGCCCAAGAGCACTCGGATCCCACTCGAGACCCACCAAGCCGTGAGGGAAAAGGTAAATCTCGTTGGCAACGAAAAACCAATAACCCAACGAAACACCGGCCCCGTAGTACCAACTAAGGGCAAGATTGGTTTCACCCAGAGCCTGTTTCCCAAGGATAAGATCCGCACTTGCACCAAGTCCCCAGAAGCCCAGACCTGCACCAAGACGGAGGTTATTTGTTTGGGTTTGGATCCCAATCCACTCAGGATAACCCGAGTAGAGGCCAAAGCCATCCGACTGGGCCTTACCAAGAGAGCCAAACATCAAAGCAAACAGCACAACCAGGGGCATTAAACGTTTCATTTCTTGCTCACCTCCAAGGGTAGTCTAGCACCTCGGCGTTATATTTGCGTTACTTTAGGTAGTATAGTGCGCATTTATTCGCACATAGCCCTCGGTCAGGTCGCATCCCCAGGCCATTCCCTGGCCCTCACCCAGCCCCAAATCGGCCTCTACCAGCACTTCTTCGGTCTGCATGGCCTGGCTGGCCTGGGTTCGGTCGAACTCGAGCACCCTTCCGGCGTAAAGGGGGATGCCTTGAAGGGAAATGCGAACTTTATCCACCTCGAGCGCCACCCCGGCCTTGCCCAAGGCCATCATGATGCGGCCCCAGTTGGGGTCGTTGCCGTAAACGGCGCTTTTCCACAAGGGGCTGGCCGCTACCGACAAAGCCGCTTTACGGGCTTCCGCATCGCTTTTGGCCCCCGTAACCCTGACGGTCAGGAGCTTGGTAGCCCCCTCGCCATCGCGGGCTAGCTTGCGGGCCAGTTCCACACAAACCTGCTCCACCGCCTGCCAGAAGGCCTTTAGGTCTACCGGCCCCGCCGCGCCGTTGGTCATCAAAACAGCCATGTCGTTGGTGGAGGTGTCGGTGTCCACCGTAACCTGGTTGAAGCTTCGGTCCACCACCCCCTGCCAGCCCCGGCGCAATTCCTCTTGCGAGACCGCCGCATCCGAGACGATATAGGCCAGCATGGTTGCCATGTTGGGGGCAATCATCCCGCTGCCCTTACAAACCCCCACCACCCGCGCCCCACCCTGCAGGGTGGCCTCGGCCATTTTGGGCACCAGGTCGGTGGTCATGATGGCTTCCATGAAGGGGTCGATGTCTGGGCCCAGCCGAATGTTGGGTAGCGCAGCCTCTATTTTTTCCACCGGCAATGGCTGCCCAATCACCCCGGTGGAGGCGGTTAACACCAGCTCGGGCACAAGCTGCTGTTGCGCCGCCACCAGTTCGGCCATACGCCGGTCGGCCCAGACCCCATGTTCGCCGGTAGCGCAGTTGGCATTGCCCGCATTGACCACCACGGCTTGCAAAGCCTGGCCGGAGGCCAGCAGCATGCGGCCTCGAGCCACACAGGGCGCGGCGGCTTTGTTCAGCGTTCCCACATAAGCCCAGTTACAGGGCCTTCCCGAAATCAAAAGGGCCAGATCGGGCTTACCCGAAGGCTTGATGCCAGCCTGGGTTGCACCCGCACGAAAACCAATGGGCAGTCGCATAGCAGCAGCATATCTTTTTGGCGGCGCTTGGAAAAGCAAGCCCTTACTGCTGCGTAGCCTTACCTCCAAACAAAAACCGTATCATCTCAGGAAAACGCCGCGCCCAGTGGCCCTCGTTATGTACCCCTTCCGGGTCTTCCAGGTACAGGTAGTCCTGGCCGGGCTGCCAGCCTTTTTGCAGCAACAAGCGGTGCATGCGGCGCACCCCCTCCAGATAACGGCGGCTGCTCACGTGGGAAAGGGTAATCTCACGAAAGCCCACGTCCATATAGAGCCTGCCCGGCACCTGCTGCGCCCTCTCGACAAAGCTGTAGATGGCCCCGTCGGCAAACCAGAAGGCCGGGCTTACCACGCCCGCCAGGCCAAAAACCTCGGGGTGCAGGTAATAGGCGCACAAACTGATAAAACCGCCCATCGAAGAGCCCATTACACCGGTATGCTCACGGCCCGGCAGGGTACGAAACTCGTCGTCTATAAAGGGTTTGACGGTTTCGACCAAAAACTTGAGGTATTTGTCGCCCTTGCCGCCACCGTGCTTGGGGTCGCGGAAGGGGCTGTATTCGCCCAGGCGCTCCACCCCCATGTTGGGAATGCCCACCACTATGGCTTCCAGGCCCTCCTGGGCCAGCATTTCCATGCTCTCGTCCACCTGCCACTCGCCCACGTAGCTGGTGGCCTCGTCGAAGATGTTCTGGCCGTCGTGCATGTAGAGCACCGGGTAGTGGCGGCTGCTCTTGCGGTAGGAAGGGGGAAGGTAGACCAGAATGTCGCGCTTGTTGCCCAGCTGGGGGCTGCGCATGTCTTTGTACACCAGCACCTCGCCCACCACGGTGTGGCCGGGGCCGGTAGGGTGCGGCTTCCATACTTGTGTTTGAGCAGAATAGCCCATTGGGGTATTGTAAGGGCTCAACGTCAAAAGTCGAGGTCATCCCAGACCTGCACCCCTCAGGGCTTGCGTACCCTGCCGCTTCCTCTTCCGGGTGGCAGCGTGCGGATAACCAAGCTGACCAGCGTTGTTATTCCCAGCGGCGAAACCTGGCGGGTAGGCGGACGCTAGGCCTACCGTTATGAGCTCAAAGGCCGGATTGTGGTGTTTGACCTCTAGGGCTTCCTCGAGGTCGAAAACCGCATTGTTGCCAGGGAAACCATCACGGTAGCGGCAGGCCAGTTTGAGGCACTCAGGGTTGAAGCTATTTTCCGGGGTGAGTTCGGCATCGCCCTTAGCGGCAAGGCCACCTACTGGTTTACCGAGGAGGTGGGGGTGGTAAAGCAGGTGAGCGATAGTAATTTTGGCGGGCAGAGCAGTGAGTTGCTGGAGTTCAGGCGCAGTGGATAACTAAATGAAGCTCCATTGTCAGTCAAAATCTGCACAGGGCACTTAGGTTCAAGCTACCTAGAAGCCTCACTAGCAAGCATCTTTCCAATGGCCTGCTCCAGAGGCTTGAGTTCATTCTCAATCACATCCCAAAGCACCCGGCTATCCGCAGAGAAATAAGCATGAACCAGCACATCGCGCATCCCCGCAATGACACGCCACGGAATTTCGGGCTGCTTGAGGCGCAGCTCGTCGGGGATTTGCTTAACTGCCTCACCTATGACCAAAAAATTGCGAATACATGCATCTAAAACCAGTTCATTTTGGTCAAACTCCTCAAATACCAGCCCCTGAGTGTAGCGGCGGATGCGTGCCGCAGCCTCGAGAATATCCTGCAAATACAGATCTAGCCTACGCGACACGCCTCAGGTCTCCCTCGAGTTCCTTACGAAGCTGCGGTTTGAGGCTTCTTAGGGTAGTCAAATCAACAGCCACGCCAAGCCAATCCTCGAGCGCCAGCTTAAGCCCCACAAAATCACGCAACGTGTAGCGCTCCAGTTCAACCACAAAATCAACGTCGCTGCCGGGCCGTGCTTCACCCCTGGCCACCGAACCCGCAACATACAGCTTTTGAACACCAAAAGTACGCAGTTCGGCTAGGTGTTGGCGCAGGACATTTTGCAGCTCTGCAAGCGTCACAAGGTTATTTTAGCAAGCAAAACCCGAAAAAATCACCCGACCCGGACAAACCAGAGCAAGAAGGGGCTCAAATCCCCAGACCGCCCACCCGCGCCTTCTCCACCGGCACCCCGGTCAGGCCGTTGAAAGCGTCCACCTCTTCCAAAAAGCGGTGGAACAGGTAGATCGAGTCGTGCGGGCCGGGGCAGGCCTCGGGGTGGTACTGCACGCTAAAGACCGGGTAGCGCAGGTGGGCCATGCCTTCCAGCGTCCCGTCGTTCAGGTTGATGTGGGTGGGCTTGAAGTCTTTGAGGGAGTCGGGGTCTACCGCGTAGCCGTGGTTCTGGCTGGTGATCTCGATCTTGCCGGTGAGCAGGTTCTTAACCGGGTGGTTGGCCCCCCGATGCCCAAACTTGAGCTTGAAGGTGCGCCCCCCTGCGGCCAGGCCCAAGAGCTGGTGGCCCAGGCAGATGCCAAAGGTGGGCAACAAGCCCATCAGCTTCCAGAGGGTCTCGTGGGCGTAGCGGGGCATGCTGGGGTCGCCGGGGCCGTTGGAGACGAAGAGGCCGTGGGGCTCCAGGGCCATGATCTGCGCGGGGCTGGTCTTGCCCGGCACCACAATCAGCTCGAAGCCTAGCTCGGCCATGTAGCGCATCTGGGCGTGCTTGATGCCAAAGTCCATCACCACCACCCGGCGCTGCCCCTTGAAGGTAGGGAACTGGTAGGGCAGCGGAGTGGAGACCTCTGGGGTCATGTCCCGCCCGTCAATATCGGTCCATTTGCGGGCCTCTTCGCGCAGGGCGGCCAGGTCTTCGGGGGTAAAGCGGTAGCCGGGCGAACCGAAGTGGGTGGCATGGGCAATCACCCCTTTCATCACCCCGCCCTCGCGGATTTTGCGCACCAGGGCCCGGGTATCGATGCCCTCGAGGCCAATCACCCCGGTATCGCGCATAAACTCTTCCAGGCTCTGCTGGGCGCGGGGGCCGGCGGTGTATTTGCTGAACTCCCGCGCCACAAAGCCCCGCACCCAGGGCCGGTTGGACTCCATGTCGAAAACATTCACCCCGTAGTTGCCCTGGTGGGGGTAGGTCATCACCACGATCTGGCCGTGGTAGCTGGGGTCGGTCAGGATTTCCTGGTAGCCGGTCTGGGCGGTGTTGAACACCACCTCTCCCACGCTCTTACCCCGGTGACCAAAGGCGTAGCCGTGGTAGGCGGTGCCATCCTCGAGTACCAGCACTGCGCGTTCTCTCATGCCCTAAGCCTCGCTTCCCAAACTGACAATATACACGCTTTTCGCATTTATATACAGCCAACCTTCGAAAGTTGCATGAACCCCGTACTGGTGTGGACTCGTTCCGGCTGCTCAGACCCGCTTATAGGCATTTTCGACGTCCAGCACCTTGGTCACCCCAATCTCGCGGCAGTTGTCGTAAAAGGGGCAGGCGCTGCACTCGGCAAACACCTTGGGGGGCAGGGCCTCGCGGGTGGTCACCTGGTAGCCCAGGTTGGTGAAGAACTTGACCTGCAGCGTCCAGGCAAAAATCTGGGGGATGCCCAGGTCCTTGGCCTCACGCTCGGCGGCCAGGGCAATCCAGCGGCCCAGGCCCTGCCCCTGGCGGTCGGGGTGGATGGCCAGACCCCGCACCTCGGCGATGTCGTGCCAGAGGATGTGCAGGGCCCCGCTGCCCACGATCTGGCCGTCTTCGTCTTCCAGCACAAAAAAGTCGCGCAGATTTTCGTATAGGTGGTTGTGGCTGCGTACCAGCATCAGGCCCCGCTCGGCCCAGTACTTGATGAGGGTGTAGATGGGGTCTACATCCTTCATGCGGGCCTTGCGCAGCTCCACATTGGCATCCCACCGCACCCTGGGCAACACGGTGGTTCCAATCTCAATGGTGTTCATCTTCCCCCAAACCTCCCAATATCATTCTTCGACCTCGAGCCGCGCTACCTGCAGGGCTTCCCGCACCGCTTCGGGTGCTGTACCGCCGTAGCTTCGTCGTCGGTGGATGGCCGTCTCCAGGCGGGTGAGCGGCAGGGCGTCCTCGCCAAATAAGGGGTGAAAACCTTGCAACTCGGACAGGCTCAAGTCGCGCAGTTCCTTGCCCGCTTCGGCGCAGTGCCGCACGATACGCCCGACCACGTGATGAGCTTCGCGGAAGGGCAAGCCCCGTTCAGCCAGATAGTCGGCCAGCTCGGTAGCCAGCGAGAAGCCCGACTCGGCGGCCCGGAACATGATCTGGGGGTTCCAGCGCAGGCCCGGCAGCATGGCGGCCAGCAGCTTGACCGAGGCCCGGTAGGTGTCCACCGCATCGAAGAGGGGCTCTTTGTCCTCCTGCAGGTCTTTGTTGTAGGTCAGGGGCAGGCCCTTGGTGAGGGTGGCCAGGGCCACGAAGCTGCCCAGCACCCGGCCCGCCTTGCCCCGGATCAGCTCGGCGTGGTCGGCATTTTTCTTCTGCGGCATGATCGAACTGCCGGTACTAAAGGCGTCGGGCAGGGTGGCAAAGCCGAACTCGAGGGTGGTGTAGAGGACAATCTCCTCGGCCAGGCGCGAGAGGGTGATCTGAGCGATGGCCAGGGCCGCCAGCACCTCGAGCACAAAGTCGCGCGAGGCCACCGCATCCATGGAGTTGCGCATGGGGCGGGCAAAGCCCAGGGCCTGTGCGGTGGCGTGGCGGTCGATGGGGAAGCCCGTACCGGCCAGGGCCGCGGCCCCCAGGGGCGACTCGTTGAGCCGGTTCAGGGCGTCCTGCAGGCGGCCTGCATCGCGGGAGATCATCTGGTAGTAGGCCAGAAACCAGTGCGAAAGCAAAACCGGCATGGCCCGTTGCAGATGGGTGTAGCCCGGAAGGATCAGGGGGGGCTCGAGGTACTTCTCGGCCTCCTGCACCAGCACCTTACGCAGCGCCTTGAGTTCCTCCAGCAGTCGGGTTAGCTCGCCCCGCACCCACAGGCGCAGGTCGGTGGCCACCTGGTCGTTGCGGCTGCGGGCGGTGTGCAGCTTGCCCCCTACCGGGCCAATAAGCTCGATCAGGCGGGCCTCAATGTTCATGTGCACGTCTTCCAGCTCTTCGCGCCACTGAAAGGTACCCCCCAAAATCTCCTGCTCTACCGCCAAAAGGCCCTGGCGAATCTGGGCCTCTTCCTCGGGGGTAAGGATGCCCTGCTGGGCCAACATGGCCGCATGGGCCAGCGAGCCCTGGATATCCACCAGGGCCAAGCGACGGTCAAAGGTCCAGGAGGCGTTGAACTCTTGCGCGATTTTGCTGGGGGCCTCGCTGAAGCGGCCTCCCCAGGTTTTTTGAGCGGTGTCCTGGCTCAAAAATCCCCCCTCTCCCCCCGAAGATTACGCGGGAGTGTAAATACAATCTTGCGCTTGCGCTTCACGATAGCACCTCGAGCTTTTTCGACATCACAAATGGCGCTGGGGTTTTGGGGTTGGGTGTGCTGTAGCGCAGGCTGGGATCGTAGGAAAAACCAAACTGGGTGTACCACTTCAGCAGTTTGGGCTGGTCGTGGCGCACGGCCAGGCGCAGCTCCCTGGCCCGAAGCTCAAAGGCCTGGCGGAACACAGCTTCCATCAGCCGATGAGCCACCCCTTGCTGGCGGTACTCAGGAAGCACCCCCAGTTTTTTGACCTCCCACACCCCCCGCTCCAGCGGGTGCGGATGCCGCACCAGCCGTACTGTACCCACCACCGCTTCCCCGTCCAGCGCCACCCAGGCATAGCCACGCTCGAGGTCGGCCCGTACCTGCGCGGGGCTTTCTTGGTGACCGGAGGAGTCGGGGGCCACCCGGTCGGCCCAGGCCCGGCGCACCACCTGGGCCACGGCCTCCGCATCGGCGGGGGTGGCAGGGCGAATCTGCACCAGGGCGGACATACTCGGCTCCTTCAGTCCTTGGGCTGGGCCTTGGCCCGCACCCGCAGCCGCAGCGAGTTGAGCTTGATGAAGCCGTCGGCATCGGCCTGGTTGTAGCCGCCTTTCTCATCGAAGGAAACCAGGCTCTTATCGTAAAGTGAGAGGGGCGAGATGCGCCCAACCATAATGATATTGCCCTTGTATAGCTTGAAGCGCACCGTACCGGTAACGCTCTTGGCCACGTGATCCATGTAGGCCTGCAGGGCCTCCCGCTCGGGGGCGAACCAGAAACCGTTGTAGACCAGCTCGGCGTACTTGACCCCAAGCTGGTCGCGCTGGTGCATCACCTCGCGGTCGAGGGTGAGGCTCTCCACCGCCCGCCGGGCGTGGTACATCAGGGTGCCGCCAGGGGTTTCGTAAACCCCGCGCGACTTCATCCCCACAAAGCGGTTTTCCACCAGGTCTACCCGCCCGATGCCGTGCCGCCCACCAATTTGGTTGAGCTTGGCCAGTAGAAGAGCCGGGGAAAGACGCTCACCGTTGACGGCCACCACATCACCGCCTTCAACCTGAATCTCCACCAGCTCGGGCTCGTCGGGAGCACGCCAGGGGTCCTGGGTCAGACGGAACATCCCCGCGGGCGGCTCGGCCCAGGGGTCTTCCAGCACCCCGCCCTCGAAGGAGTTATGCAGCAGGTTGGAGTCTACGCTGTAGGGCTTCTCGAGGGTGGTGGGCACCGGAATCCCGTGCATGGCGGCATACTCCATCATCTGGGGCCGGCTCACCAGGTTCCACTCGCGCCAGGGGGCAATCACCTTGATGTCGGGCTTGAGCGCGTAGGCGGTCAGTTCGAAGCGCACCTGGTCGTTGCCCTTGCCGGTAGCCCCGTGGGAGATGGCCTCGGCATTTTCTTCCTGGGCGATCCGCACCAGGTGCTTGGCGATCAGGGGCCGGGCAATGGAGGTACCCAGCAGGTAGTAGCCCTCGTACAGCGCACCGGAACGCAGCATAGGGTAGACAAAGTCGCGCACGAACTCCTCGCGCAAATCCAGGGCATAGGCCTTGCTAGCGCCGGTCTGGAGGGCCTTGACCCGGGCTTCCTCTACTTCCTCGCCCTGGCCGATGTCGGCGGTGAAGGTGATGACCTCGGCGTTGTAGTTTTCAATGAGCCACTTCAGGATGATGCTGGTGTCCAGGCCGCCGGAGTATGCAAGCACGATTTTCATTCATTCACCTCGAGGGGCTTTGGGCCCCACACAAAGCCATACAGTACCGCCAAAGCGCATTCGAAACAACCGCTGGGGCGCTCGAGCATACCGTATAAGGATACATACCGCAGCAAACCCGGTCAAGGCAGATTATGTCAAAATTCTAGAAGAAAAATCTCGAGTTCACAACCTGTCCTCCGGTGCAATATAGCTGCATGTTCATGCCGTGGCTCGCCGATGCAAAGCGAATAAATGTAGGGCATTTCTGCATAAATGTTCGAGCAGGTGGTCTTCGCGGGGCAGTCCGCCATCTGGTAGCCTGGGCGCTATGGAATGGCTTTACGCGGCCCTGGCCGGCTATGGGCTCGGTTCGCTGCCCTTTGCCTACTGGTTTGGCCTGCTGCAAAACAAAAACCTGCTGGCCGAAGGTTCGGGCAACGTCGGAACCCTCAACGCCTGGCGGGTGCTGGGGGCGGTGCCAGGGCTGATGGTGATGGTGCTGGATGTGGCCAAGGGCCTGATGGCGGTGGCCCTGGGCGAGTTTTTGGCGCGTGACCCGAACGGTGGGCTGCTGGCCGGTGCGCTGGCAGTGCTGGGGCATTGCTACTCGGTCTGGCTCCTGGGACGAGGTGGTAAGGGCATTGCCCCCAGCATCGGGGTTCTCTTTGCCATCAACCCGTGGCTTCTGGCCGCTGCCGGTGGGGCTTTTGGTCTGGCCTACCTGCTAACGCGCCACCCCTACCGCAGTGTGGCGCTGGCGGCGCTGGCCTTTCCGCTGGCCTCGAGCGCAGTCGGCGGCAGCCTTAGCTACTTGTGGTTTGGCTTTGGGGTGGCGTTGCCCGTGCTGCTCAAGCACCTGGCCGAGTGGAACCGCCCGCCGGGGCAATTGCCCGCTCGAGCCGGCAAAGGCAAGCCCAGGCCCTGAGCCAAACTGGGTTGGGGCAAAGGCAATTTTTCATCCGGAGGGCTCCTGCTTCTCCTCTGCCTGTCTTCCTGGAACCTTTGCCGCAAGGTACAAAACTGCCCCCAGCGCACCCACCGCCAGCGCGGTGGCCTGCAGGGTCCCAGCAGCGCCCAGGGCGCTCGAGAGCGGCCTAACCAGCCCCAGCACTGGCAGCACCCCCAGCGCCAGGCTCACGTTCACCAGGCTGAAGACCCGCCCCAGAAACGGCCTGGGCACTGTCGCCTGCAACAGCGACTGGGTGGCCACCCCGGAGATGTCGAAGAGGATGCCGCTCAAGAAGAAAACCGCCAGAAGCATGGGAAACGTGGGGAAAGTCGCGCCCAGCAGCATGGGGGCGGCCAGCAGGGTGTTGAGCAAGACCACCAGCGGAAGGCTGGGAATGCCTTTCTTTAGAGCCCCCAGCATAGCCACCCCCACCACGCCCCCCAGGGTGAGGCTGGTATACAAGAGCCCCAGGCCCGCGGCCCCGATCTGGGCCACCTCCAGCGAGATGGGCACCATCACGATCTCCACCACCCGCCAGAACAAAGAGGTGAGCATGGAAAGTAGCAAGATGGTCAGCACTGTTTTGCGGATCACGGCAAAACGCATTCCCTCGGCGGCCTCGGCCCAGAGGGTGCTGCCCCAGCGAGGCGGTGACCTTGCCCAAAACCATCCGCAGGGCGTTGGCAGAGACCGGGGCCTCTTTGGGCACCAGGGAGGGTACCACCGCGGCCATGGTGGGGCTGACCAGGCCCTCTACGGTCTGGATCAGGAAGACCAGCGGGTAGACCAGCAAAGGCTCCAGGAGCACCAGCACCAGGCTGGCCGAGAGCAGCGCGCTCAGCAGGTAACCCCCCACCAGGGTTTGACGCCGATCCCAGCGATCGGCCAGGGCGCCGGTGAAGGGCTGGATGAGGAGCCTCGAGGCCACCCGCACCGCCCAGATCCCCGCCAGCGAGGCCACCGACCCGGTGGCGCTGAAAACCGCCACACTCAGGGCCAGTACCGTGAACTGACTGCCCAGGCTGGAGAGGGCCGTGGCCCAGAGCAGCCGGGCGTACGGGGGGTGCTCCAGCGCGGGGTAGTGGCGGCGCAGCCAGGCCAGCAAGGGCATTCCCGCCTCCTTCAGCCGGGCTGGTAGAGTCGAGCCTGCAAGCCCCAGAGCTCGGCATAGGTTCCGCCTCGCTCGAGCAGGGCCCGGTGGGTTCCCTCCTCCACCAGGCGGCCCTCCCGCAGCACCAGAATCCGGTCGGCCATCTGCACCGAGGCCAGCCGGTGGGTGATGAGCAGCACCGTCTTGCCCTGGGCCAGCTCTGCAAAGCGTCCGTAGAGGTGGGCTTCCTCTTTGGGGTCGAGGGAGGCGGTGGGCTCGTCGAGGATCAGAAGCTCCGCCTGACGGAAAAAAGCCCGGACAAGGGCGAGCCGCTGCCACTCCCCTAAAGACAGCTCCGTACCCCCGAAAGCTTTGGAGAGAAGAGCCTCGGCACCCAGCCGCCGCAGCAGTTCCGAAGCGCCCCCGGCGCGGGCAGCCTCTTCCAAACGCCCAAGGTCAGATTGGTGCTCTAAATCCGCAAGGACAATGTTTTCCCGCAGCGTCAGTGCGTAGCGACCAAAGTCCTGGAACACTGCCGCCACCAGGCGCCACCAGGCCTCCAGGTCTAATTCCCGCAGGTCTACCCCATCCACCAAAATACGGCCCTGGCTGGGGTCGTAGAAGCGGAGCAGAAGCTTAACCAGTGTGGTTTTACCGGCCCCGTTCTCCCCCACAATGGCCAACCGCTCCCCCCGACGCATTACAAAGGAGATCCCCTCCAACGCGCGCCGGCCATCTGGGTAGTTAAACCCCACGTTTTCAAAGCGAATCTCCTCAAAGCCCCGCACCATTCGGCCTGCGTTTGAAGGGGCCAGCGCAGAGGAGCGGGCCAGGAAGCCCTCGAGCCGTTCGAAGTACAGAAGGCTCTCGTATAGCATGCCCCCGTCCTGCACCAAGCCGTAGAGGTTTTGCTGCAGGCTCCCCACCGACTGTAACAAGAGCACCAGGCTCCCCAGCCCGCTCGCGCCCGAGAGGGCCTGACGCAGGCCTAGGTACAGCGCTGCCGCCGTGGCCAGAGCGCTGACAAAAACCAAGCCGCTGGCCCCCAGGGCCTGCCGCCCGCGCGCGCGGCGGAGCTCTTGGTATAGCCGCCCAAAAGCCTCGAGATAGCGCCCACGGAAAAAAGGAAGCAGCCCAAACAGGCGCACCTCCTTGGCCGCCTCGGGGTTGAGCAAAGTCTCGGCATAGTAGCGCATCCTGCGGGCCTCGGGAGCGCTGAAGAGCACCGCCTCCCACACCCCTTTTTGCAACCTGAAGGTCAGCAGCGCTTGGGGCAGGGTGGCCAGCAGCAACAACAAGGGGAAAACAGGGGCCAACGTCAGGAGCAAGAGCAGCACCCCGGCCACAGCAATACCCCCACGAAAGGCATTGCCGAAAAAAACCAACAGATTGAGCGGCTGATAGGGTGCTTGATCGCGCAGCACCTGAAGCTCATCGTAAAAACCAGCGTCCTCAAAGGGGGTGAGATCGGGCAGGCCGGCTGCTTTCTCCATCAGCAGTAGGTGTACCCGGGCGGTGAGCTTTTCGTTCACCGAACCCTGTAGGTAGGCCACCCAGGGCACCAGCAAAAAGTCGAGGGCAAACAGCAAGGCCAGCCCTAAGAGCGGCCCTAGCAACGCAGTTGTAAAGGCGCCGCTGCCCAACCCATAGGCCAAACCGTCTACCAAAGCCCGCGTCGCGCTTAACACCCCCACCGGTATCAGGCCGCTTGCGGCAAGGAGGCCCACCAAGAGGGTGGCCTCGAGGGGGGCCGCTCGAAAAACCTGCCGCAGCGCCGGAACGATTTGGCGTAACAGGGAGCGCCTATGAGCCAGTCGCAACCACCTCCCGGTTTGCCTCTCTAGCCCAACGCCCAGGGTTTATGTAGTTTGAGGCAATATGGGCCCACTCTTCAGAGGTAATCGGGCAAACTTCCTCGACAATATACCTTTTCCGCATGGGCTTTGCGGAGTCGTGACGCAGGATTGCCTTATGCCCCTCAGGAACCTCTACTATCACGAAAGATTCACCTTCTTCATCCCACTCCCAAATCGGTACCCTGCCTGCCAAGGCATAAAAGGCACCCCTGTTCTCATCAAGATTTCGAGCATGCATGCTTGACGGACAAAGCCAACAAGACGTGCGGTATTTCCCGCAAGCCACTACCTCGAGGGGTCGAACGTAGTAGCGAAACTTGTACACTTCACCAAAGAAGATCAAAGAAGGCTGCTCAAATGGATGAGCAATGTTGCCCCCTTGTGGATCAAGGACGTAGGCAAGTTCCGAGCTAGGTTCTAGACGAACAACCAGACCAAAATCGTCCCGCACTTCAACCCAACCGTTCAAAGTTCTGAGCTGGTCTCCGACGCTCAGCACCGTGTCCTACGCCAAATGTACCTCCTTCCCTCGGCGAAGAAGGATTGGTTGGTTGTTCTGGTCTTCCCAAATGATCCTGTTGATCCAGTATTTCATGGCCGTAAACCCCCTTTCACTTTTAGCCTGTACTAAAGGCACTTTCACCCTAGCACCCCCCACGTAACCAAACCCCCTCTCAGAATGGTTACGTTCTTAACTCATTTTGGTTACCTTCCCTCTCATATTGGTTACCTTGCCCTTGCAAGGATGGAGGTATGCGCAGGGTGAGGTGGTTTTTGTTGTTGCTGATTCTGCTGGCTTTGGGTTGGAAGGAGTTGGGCTACGCCTGCACCCGCCCCGACTGTGTTCCACCGGGGGTGGTGCGCTCGGGGGAGGCTAGCGGTACTGGGCGCTGAGCCGCCGCACCCAGGCCCGCAAAGCGGTGGCGATGCTCAACCACCTTTTGCTTGCGTTACGAGCCTTTCTGAGGTTGGAGCTGTATCGGTTGAAGACGGGAGTGAGCTGGTATGAGGCCAAGACCGCGATAGTTCGCGACGCCATCCGAACCTACCTGGCTCGTCCTATCTATGAGCTTGTCTCAACTGCGTAAGTCCTACTGGGTAGTGGGAGTGCGAAACTTTTCTAAGTCTTCTGGCACCACCCAGAGGGCGGCAAGTCCCTTTTGTATCGGCATCCCCATGATGAGTTCATTCGCTGTTGTTTTTAGTGGGTTCCCAGCGTGCCTTGTCGCCGCGCGCTGCGGAGCGCACGTCGAAAGAATACAAGCCCCAGCACCAGGTACGCCAGGGCGTTGACCCCCGACAGCACCAAGAGGCTCCACTCGGGAACCTGCTCCCGCCCAAGGATGAGGCGCAAGGCACCCACGGAGGGGGTTAGGGGCAGGAGGTAGCCGAGGTCGCCCCAGGGCCGGGCCAGGGCTTCGAAGCGGATGAGGAAAAGACCCAACAGAGGGAACTGCAAGATGCTGATGAGCTGGCCCAGCCGCTTATAGATCAAAGCCAGACCGCCTAGCAGAAGCCCCAGCCCCAGCGCGCCCAAGGCCAAGGTCAACAGCGGTAACAGAATGAGCCAATCGAAGTCCAGCCGGGCTCCCGAGACGAGGGTGACAGCCAGGAAAAGCGGGATGTTCAAAAGGCCCATCTGCAGCAAGGAGAGTGCAGATCGCGTCAAGACCACACCCAACAGGCCAGGGCGGGTGAGGGCCAGCTGCTCCAGGATGCCGGACAAAGCCTCCTCTGCCAGGGTGGAGGCGATATGGGAGAGAAGGGAGAGGGCCAAAGTCCAGGCCAGGAGGCTCACCACCAGGGTCTCCAGGCGATCTCCGAAAAAGGCGGGGCCGGCCAGGTAACGGGCCCCGTAAATAAAGAGGGTGAAGACCATCAGCACGCCCAGAAAGCCCCCAAGTAATTCCATCGGATAGCGACTAAGAGCCTTCAAGAAGCGCCAGAGCTCTATGTAGACCCACTGGAGCACGGCTTCCTCCTCTCCCTGAGTACGCGCCAGAAAAGCCCTGCTAGGGATAGGCTCTCTCGCTCCACCCGGTCAATGGGCAAGGGGTCCAGGACTCTGAGGACCTCCCAAAGGGTTTCTTCACCCACGATCCGAACCACCCTTCCCTCCACTTCGGCCCCCAGGGCTTGCAGCCGCCCCAGGCGCAAATCGCCCTCGTCTAGGAGGAGTGCCAGCTCTATGCGGTAGACCGCCCGTGGGGAGCCTTGCAGCACCTTTTGGGTCTCTCCCTCCAAGGCCACCTCTCCCTCCAGGAGGATGGCCACCCGGTTGGCCACCGCCTCGGCCAGATCGAGCTGGTGGGTCGTGAGGAGGATCGCCTTGCCGTCTATTCCCAGCTTTAGAAGCCAGGAGCGTATGGCCTCCTGAGCCTCGAGGTCCACCCCCAGGGTGGGTTCATCCAGGAAGAGAACGGGGGGGTCGTGCACCAGCGCAGCAGCCAGGGCGACCCGCTGCTGCTGGCCTCGAGAGAGGGTGCCTACGGTCTGGTGGGCTTTATTCTGCAGACCGATCACCTCCAGGAGTTCCAGGCCCCTCCGCCGGGCCTCTTTGGGGGCGACGCCGCGCAGGGTGCCGAAGTAGATGAGGTTCTCCAGGGCGGAAAGGCGCCAATACAGGTTGCGGTTACCCTCCAGCACCGCTCCCAACCAGGTTCCCTGGCCTTCCCGCAAAAGCTCCACCCTCCCCTCGTCGGGCTCTACCAAGCCCGCCAAGATTTTGACCAGGGTGGTCTTTCCGGCTCCGTTGGGTCCCAGAAGGGTTAGGATTTCCCCCTGACGGAGTTCCAGGTCGACCCCCTTCAGGGCCTCGATCCAGCTCTTTCCCTGAGGGTAGCGCTTGCGCAGGCCGCGGGCCCATAGGGCTGGGCTAGGGGAGGACCGTACGCTCGGGTGCATAAGCAGCTCACGCGACGAGGACGTCCTTCATGCCTGGGCATATGAAATCTATGTGGGCGCCTGTAACCCCGTCACCTACGGCGAAGTGGACACCGCGGGCGCCCTCATTGAGAACAGAGTTCACGCTCCAGTCGAGTTCCGAAGCCTCTAGACCAGGATTGTTGCTGATTGCCATCTCCACCAACATAAGTTCAAGCTGAGGATTGGAGAGTTCCGCTATTTCATCTGTTAAATTTGTTCCATCCGAAGATCGTACCTGTTTCACTTGAGAATTCTCAATTGTGACGCTCAGTGGGAATCTTCCATCCCTGACGAGTCCACCCAACAACTCCCATGCTCTTTTTGGAAGAATAGTGAGTGGCTCGGGCATGATTCTATGGTGTGCAATGGCGACCCCTGGAACCGTCACTTCGCCATTTACCAAAAAGCCGGGATGGAAGAAATCTTCATTATCTGGGATCATCGCTATTTCGAAGAACATACCTATAGCTTCCCACTCACCTGGTAGCAAGCCTGCTTGTGTGCGAGGCAGCATGAGGTCTAATCCTTCCTTAAGGATAACCTCTAGCTCACCGTACATCCCCTTGAAGACAAGGCGCTTGATGTCACTGTTCTCCAAGACAGAAACCCACCTATTGTTTTCCTTAGTGGCCGCAGCGAAATCTGAAGAGGCAATCAATTTGACTGTATATTTAGCTGCCTCAAAAGAAGGATCAAAAGCAACCAGAGGCACAATAAGAACTCGGCTACTTTTGAAAAAGCGCTCTAGCTTGAAGAAAGAGAGGCCGTTGCCGGTAGTGGGCAAGAGAACTATGTTCTTGCGCCGATGTTTTGGTAAGTCGGCAACTTCATCCAGGAGGAAGGCTCCTATAGCGTGACTTTTCAGCCAGGAAGCAATGTCGATGGAGTCCGTGACTAGAAGGGGTTTAGCAGAGCCGAAAACGTGGGCCAAAGCCTGTTCTAGTTTGACCTTCAATCCTTGTTCCATCACTGCCTCCTAGGATGGGACTGCAGCCGCAACACCGCAACAATAGAGCCTTATCTAAATCCTTAGATCCCAGCCGTACAAGGGCAGCTCACCAGGGGGGCACGGGGAGAGCCTACACCATTGGCCTGCGAAAGCCACTTGTAACTGACCGTGTAGCCGTAACCAAAAACGCCCACTATAGGCTTGTTTGAAGGTGCCTCTCCAACACTGCAAAGTGGATCGGAATAAGGCCTTGAGGTCTTCGTGTGGTGGCCCTCTGCGACGAACCTAAGCAAACGTGGGGCATTTAGCTTGAGCTCCAAAGTTTTCTCCATCAGGATCACCTCTCTAACTTGGTTGCGACTGCAATCCCATATTAATGCTTAGCATCCTTCACGTAACCAAACCCCCTCTCAGAATGGTTACGTTCTTAACTCATTTTGGTTACCTTCCCTCTCATATTGGTTACCTTTTGACGGTTTTGGTTACCTTGCCCTTGCAAGGATGGAGGTATGCGCAGGGTGAGATGGTTTTTGTTGTCGCTGATTCTGCTGGCTTTGGGTTGGAAGGAGTTGGGCTACGCCTGCACCCGCCCCGACTGTGTTCCACCGGGGGCGGTGCGCTCGGGGGAGGCTAGCGGTACTGGGCGCTGAGCCGCCGCACCCAGGCCCGCACCGCAGGATGGCGGGGGTCTTGCGGGGACAGGCGATGTAGGAGGGCCTCCCAGAGGGTAAGGTCGTCCGGGATTTGCTGGGCCAGGCGGTAGAGCAGCTCGAGGTCGGGGTGTTGCAGCACGGCCTCTTTGAGCTGCTCTTCGATGCGGTGGCGCAAAAGCTCGATGCCCGGGGCCTGGCTTCTGGGCAGGAGGGGGCCCTGGTAGAGGTTGAGGGCCTCGGAGAGCCGGTTTTGTTCCAGGGCTTCCTGGAGCTTGAGGAAGTCGGCCCCGATGGGGCTAAGGAGCCGGTAGGGGCGGCTCTGCACTTCCAGGCCCTGCTGGCGCAGGCGGCAGAGCTCGCTCCGGAGGGCCTGGGGGTTGGGCGTGGGGTAGAGCGCCTGGGCCAGCTTCTCCCCTTCGATCCCCTCAGGGTGGGCCAGCAGCAGGGTGATGAGTTCCAGGCTGCGGGGCCTTAGGGCAGGGTAGCCCTGGAGTTGGGCTTTGCCCAGGGTTTGCAGGTAGGGGGCGGCCTGGGTAAGCGGGAGTTCCGCCGGCAGGAAGAGGGCCCGGGCCTCGGGGCGGAGGGCCTGGGCCAGGCGGCGGTAGGGCTCGGGAAGGGGCTCCCCGTTGAGTGCACAGAGGTGGGCCACCGCCCGCAGGGCCTCCTCCGCCCCCTCGGCTTCCAGGGTGGGGAGGCTCTCCTTCAGAAGGGGGCGGGCCTCGGGCGCTGGGTAGCGGTAGAGCCCTTCGGCCAGCAAGAGCAGGGCCTGGGGCAGGGCTTGGCTGGAAGGCTGGGCTTTGGCCGCCCGCAGTCGGCGGGCCACGAGCGTCTGTTGGGAGGAATGGCCTTTGCAGAGCCGCACCAGGAGGGGCAGGTCGTAGGCCAGCAGGTGGGGGTTTGGGTTATGTTCCCAGAGGGTCTGCAGCAGTTCCGGGCTGGCCTCCCCCTGCATCCCCTGCAGCAGCAGGCTGAGCCAGAGGGCGTAGTAGCGCACCCCCGGGGACGGATGGGCCAGCAGCGGGGGGAGGGTCTGCGCCAGCGCAGCGAGGGGCTCCTCTCCGGCGTAGGCCAGCAGGGTGAGCTCCTCCAGGCGGTAGTAGGGCTGCCCGGGGGCCAGGAGGGCGGCCAGGCTGGCGTAGGAAAGAGCCTCCGCAAAGCGCCCCAGTCCCCGCAGGGTGTGGGCCAGGGCATAGGCCAGGCGAGCCTGCTCCTCGGCGGGGGCGCCCTGGGCTTGTAGCTGCTGGAAGGCTTCTCGCAGGGCCAGCAGGCCATCGGCGGGCGGGAGCGAGAGGCCCAGGTGGTAGAGCGTCAGGGGGGTCTGGGCCGCCTGGGCGGCGGCCAGGGCCAGGCGGCGGTAGGCGGCGTGGTCGCCCTGCCGGAAGGCGGCGAAGCCCAGGAGGGCCAGGCGTTCGGCGCTTTCTGTCTCCTCCCGCGGCGGCCAGGCCTCCAGCAGGGCTGCGGCCTCGGCAGGCTTTCCCAGGGCCAGCAGGGCCAGCGCGGCGGTCTTGGGCTCGCCCTGCTGCTGGGCCAGGGCCAGGGCCTCGGCGTAGTGGCCCCGATGGTAGAGGGCCAGGGCGTCCATGGGGGGAGTATAGCAAGCCGTACCCCTCCCCACTTGAGGCTCGGGAACGAATGCAAAACTTTTGTCTGGTGCGGTTGTGGAGAGAACAGGAACAACCAGCTCTGCCAAGGCCAGCATCAGCAAAGTGGAACATTTCAGAATGTGGTACGATTTCATTATGAAACACCCCGTGGTGCAACAAGCCGTACAGCTAGGGGTCAAAGGGCGCCTGGTGCTACCCGCTGGGGTGCGTAGGGTTTTACGGCTGCGGGAGGGGGATCGTCTGCTGTTGCGGCTCTGGGACGATGGGGTGATCGAGCTGGTCAAGGCGGAGGAAGTTGTGCTGGGAAGCAAGGGTCTTTTGCAACGCCTCTACCCTGCTTTGAAGGAAAAAGCGCTGGCTCAAGAGCTGATCCAGGAACGGCGCAGGGAGGCCCGGCAGGAATGAGCGTGGTGCTGGATGCCTCGGCCTTGCTGGCCTACCTCAACCAGGAGGCGGGGGCCGAGGAAGTCGCTCGGCAGATGGTTGGAGGCGGCTTTATTAGCGCCGTCAATCTGGCCGAGGTTTACAGCAAGGTGACCGAGTGGGGCCAGGACGCGCACCTGCTGGAGCAGGCCCTGGTGCGGCAGGGTTTGCTGGGGGGTGTGTTGGAGGTGGTGCCCTTCGGCCCTGAAGACGTTCACCTCGTGGCAACGCTACGACCCCTGACCAAAGCCCAGGGGCTATCCCTGGGGGATCGGGTCTGTCTGGCCTTGGCTATGCGGCTGAAACTGCCAGCCATCACCACCGACAGCGCATGGAACAACCTGGAGGCAGGAGTTGAGGTGCGGGTCGTGCGTTAGGGCAAACCCCGCCGGTAGGTCAGCGCCTCCGCCAGGTGGGCCTCCTGGATGCGCTCCGACCCCGCGAGGTCGGCGATGGTGCGGGCTGTCCGCAGGATGCGGTCGTAGCTCCTTGCGGTGAGGGCTAAGCGTTTAGTAGCCGCTTGCAAGAGGGCTTCACTGGAGGGGGAAAGCACCGTGTGCTGGCGCAGCGCTCTACCGAAGAGTTCGCTATTGAGCTTCCCCTGGCGGGCCTTCATCCTCTCCCTTGCCGCCAGCACCCGTTCCCGCACCGCGGCGGTGGACTCCCCTTCGGGGGCCCGGGACAGCTCCTGCGGCGTCAGGCGCGGCACCTCTTCGCTTCCTAAGGGCAGCCAGGTCAGGGCTTGCAGGTCGGGACCAAGAAGTTGACGGTCTTTACAGCTCTTTGCCCTAGATGGAAGCTCCAAAGCCACGGGTGCGATAAGCCCGATTTTGTGCACCTCCAGGGCCTTGCTCAGGGGTTGCTTGACCCGACCGGCCCCACTGGGATGATTAAGACTCAATCCAGGACGAGGTATCTACATAAAATGCGGGTCACTAGCGGGTCTCTTGCAGCGCGCGCAAGGTTTCCTGGGTGAGCTCGAGCTCCACCTACCCGACGTGAACCCGGATGGCCCGGCGGCGCTGTTGGCGCACCAGCTCCTGCAAGGCTCGTTCGATGGCCTCGCGTTTGGTGTGCACCCCTAGAACCCGGCGGGCCTCTTCCAGCAGGGCTTCGTCGGTCTCGACGGTGATGCGGGGCATGGTGTCCTGACTATACACGCTCTTGGGTGCATTTAAGTGTGCTTCTAAGTCGGATGTAACAGTCAAGACCCCAACCAGCCCGTGATCCGCTTATGGGTGAGCATCTACAGTGGGCTGGATGGTAGAATGATGGCCTAGGTCAACGTCCTGGGGATTAACCTAAATGGAGACATCATCTCCCAGGGCGCAATTGTCCCCGAAACCCCCCTGCTGCCCGAGTTTTCCAGGTGCTGGCGCGGAGTTGGGATCACCCCTTGTCCCTAAGGAGGTGTTGTGAGAGCTGCAACCTTGATATTGCTAATCCTTAGCCTAAGCGCGTGCAGCTTGGTGTACCCGGCTTACCCCATCGAGGCCGAGGTGGTGGGCGGCACTTACTCCCGCTCCATTTTGGAGAGTGACGGCTACTGGGTGGTCACCAAACATTTCGATAGCGATATCTTCTATTTCACCCTGAGCAAGACCGAGGCCGCCGACCTTGCTCTTGATAATCAGTGGTTCTGGCTCACCGCTGAGTCCTCTGGGTACGACGTTAGCCTCTATCCCCGGCAAGTGCAACTAGGCCAGATGGTATCGCTTAGGGTCAGTAACAAGCCCGGTCAGCCACCCCCTCCTGCAGATCGGCGGATCGTGGGAGTCTTGGTGAGTTGGCAAGAAAAAACCCGATCCATACGCTTCTTGGTGAACGACCTCAGCGCGAGAAGGTAAGGTCGGCATGTTTAGGAGGAGAACGGTGAAAGCAGTGGGTTTGGCGGTGTTGGCGGGTTTGGCCTTTTTGGTGGCCGGTTGTGGCACGCAAAAGGCCACGGACTCGGTGGGCAAACGGGTGATGACAGCCTCGGATTCCCTCGACTATTTCAACGTCAAAGACATTGGAGAGGTAAAACCACTCCCTAAGGGCAAGCTTTACCTGACGGCACAGGACATCCGCGCCAGGGGCGATCTCAGCACCCAGTCGCTCCACGTCCTCTCGACCAACCCGAACGAGGGATATATCGAGGTCGGAGACTGGTACATACCAAGCGGTGTGTACCAGGGTTTGCAGGAGACCACCCCGTATAACGTGAGTGTGGAGGCGATGAACGTGCTCGAGGGGTCGGAGCTCCAGTTCCTGTTCAACGCCACCCCCGACGAGATGCGATCGGAGCTGGAAAAGGTCGGGTTGAG
>NZ_JHVI01000027.1 GCF_000620065.1 Meiothermus cerbereus DSM 11376
CGCGCTTGCAGGGCCCGCCGGAGGGCTTGTTGCTCCTCCTGGTTCAGCAAGGCCCGCTTATCCCCTCCTGGGTTGTAGCGGTGCTTATCGATGAGCCCCTGGGGTCCCTCGGCGTTGTAGCGCCGGATGAGCTTGTAGACCCAGTTCTGGCTAAACCCGGTGGCCTGGCTCACTGCCCGGGTGCTGGGGCGGTTCTCCCGGGTCTGCTGGGCGTACAACCAGATCACCTGCCAGCGGGTCTTCTCCTTGGCATCCTTGCAGCTACGGTAGCGCTGTTCGAGTTCTTCCAGGCTCAGGTGGGCGTGTAGGGCTATGGCTTTGCTTGGCATGAGTTATTATCTACATAGATTTGGTATAATACGTGTGCATTCAGTGGGTATAAAAAGTGTACGGGCGCACAAGTTAAAAATCAAGAGGCAAATTTATAAGAGGCGTCTTTTTAGCGCTCATATCGCCGCGCACACATCTGCTACCTCGCTGCAGGTGAATGTGCTAAACACCCCTCCGATCACGGGGTTGCATGCCCCACCTCAGGACTTTCTCTCAGCAAAAGCCTTGGTGCAAAGTCAGGGTAGGAGCCGCTTCCCTTGCCGCCAGAGGAAGCGCCTCCAGGAACTTCTTCTGGCTCATTTGGGATGCTCACGGTCTGGTACAAGTGTTGTTGCACCAGCAACCAGCAAAGGTTATTGTCAGATTACACATAACGGCTAAACTAAAGGTCGGGTCTGCCGGGATGGCGGAATGGTAGACGCTACGGACTTAAAATCCGTTGCCCGCAAGGGCGTGTGGGTTCGAGTCCCATTCCCGGCACCAGCAATAAGTTTTTTGGCAGCTCGAGCCGCTTTACTCGAGCTGCCTTATGGCTCTGCCCTTTCCAGCAACACCACCGCCAGGGCATAGTGCTTCTCGTGGGAAAGCGAGAGGTGCGCTCTAAAACCCCCCTCTTCTATCTGGCGCTGTAGCCCTGGGGCAAAGCCCAGCCTGGGTCTGCGCCCCTGCATCTCTACCCAGACCTCGAGCCAGCTCAAGCGCTCAGGCCAGCATTTTTGAAAGGCCTCCTTGGCCGCAAAGCGAACCGCCAGCGAAGGAATGGGGTCGAACTTGGCCAGACAGTACTCGATTTCGCCAGGCACAAAGTGGCGTTCCAAAAAACGCCGGGGGTGCCGCTCCCACACCCGGCGCAGGCGTGCAAGTTCTACGATATCGGTTCCAATGGCTACCACGGGCATCGGTTAGCATTGTAAGCGTTGTGTTGCCCAAAGCCTTTCTGACCCGAATGTCCGACCTGCTGGGTGAGGCCTTTCCCCAGTTCCTGCAAGCCCTCAGCGCAGCCGACCGCAGCTATGGCCTGCGGGTGAACACCCTCAAGCTGAGCCCCGCGCAGCTACAGCAGATTAGCCCCTGGGAACTGAGGCCCATCCCCTGGTCGCCCGAAGGCTTCTACTACCCTGCCGAAGCCCGCCCCGGGCCCCACCCTTACTATTACGCCGGGCTCTACTACATCCAGGAGCCCTCGGCCCAGGCGGTGGGGGTGCTGGCCGACCCCCAGCCAGGGGAGCGTGTGCTGGACCTGGCCGCCGCCCCTGGGGGCAAAACCACCCACCTCGCCGCCCGGATGCAGGGGCAGGGCTTGCTGGTGTCCAACGAAATTGACCCGGGACGGCTGCGCGGCTTGCTGGAAAACGTGGAGCGCTGGGGGGCCAATCTGGCGGTGGTCTCGGCGCCGGTTGAGAAACTGGCCCAGGCCTGGGGTGCCTATTTCGACCGGGTGGTGCTGGATGCCCCCTGCTCGGGAGAGGGCATGTTTCGTAAGGATCCCGAGGTGGTGCGCCACTGGGGGCCTGGGGCCCCGGCTCGAGCGGCCCGCATACAGAAGTCGCTCATCGCCGCGGCCGCCGAGCTGGTGCGCCCTGGGGGGGTGCTGGTTTACTCGACCTGCACCTTTTCCCCCGAGGAGAACGAGCAGGTCATCGCGGAGTTTCTGCACACCCCTGGCTGGGTGCTCGAGGACGCCTGCATCTGCCCTCTTTTTGCTCCAGGGGTTCCGGCCTGGGGCGACGGCAACCCTGCGCTGACCAGAACCGCCCGGCTGTGGCCGCATCGGCTACGGGGGGAGGGGCATTTTCAAGCCAAACTCCGCAAAACCGAGGGCCAGGAAGACAACCCCGCACAGGAGCGGGTTCCTCCGTTGTCCCGCGAAAGTCGGGCTCTGTGGCAGTCCTGGTGTGAGGAACACCTGCAGGTAGACCTCGAGGGAGAGCCTCTCGAGCGGGCCGGACACCTTTACCTGCTCCCGCCCGGCCTGCCCAGCCTGGCAGGCATCAAAGCACCCGCGCCAGGGCTTTACCTGGGCGAGGTGCGGGTGGGGCAGCGCAAGGGCTCCGGGCGTTTTCTGCCCAGTAAGCCACTCGCGCACTATTTGCAGCCCCACCAGGTCAACCAGGTGCTGCGATTGCAGGCCGAAGACCCCCGCACCCTCGAGTTTGCGCTGGGCCAGCCTATCAGAGCCGAAGGAAGCGAGGGCTGGAAGTTGGTTGCACTCGAAACCGCCGTTGGCCTGTTCAGCCTAGGCTGGGGCAAACTAAAGGGCGGCATTCTGCGGCCAGGAAAAACTGGGCTCTGAATAGCAACAATCCCCCTGAACAGCGTCTTTATTCTTCCTCGGCCTCGAGCCGCTTCAGCAGCTCTTTCAGCTCTGCTTTTTGCTGGCCTTCCTCCATCCCATCGGCCAGTTTTTCGATAGCCAGTCGCACCACCTCGGACTTGGAGACCAGCTGCTCGGGGCTAGAAAGCTCGTAGGCCAGCCTGGTCAGGAGCGCGTCCTGATCATCGCTGATGACTACCTGTAAACGCTTTTTCTCCTTCTTGGGCATAACCTGTAAACCCTGGCGCCAGACGAGTATGGTAACGGTAAAATACTCGTATGCGTTTCTGACTAAACTTTAGCACGTTACGTTTGTGCTTGACAATACGGCACTAACTTACTATACTCATAGTGAGTATCATGTGTAAGATACGCAACGATAGCCAGATGCACCCAGGAGATGAGCCCTGCGTATGAACAGAACCCTTACCATTCACGGCGGTGTCCCCCTTAGCGGTGAACTGCGCATTTTTCCTGCCAAAAATTCAGCGCTCAAACTCATGGCGGCCAGCATTCTGACCGAGGAGCCCGTTACCCTTACGGAGGTTCCCCGCTTGCGTGATATTGACGTCCTGCTCGAGCTTCTGGGCCACCTGGGCACCCGCCACGCCTGGGAAGGCCGTACCCTGCACCTCCACACGCCCGAAATTCGCTCTACCCACGCGCCCTTCGAACTGGTCAGCAAGATGCGGGCCAGCTTCAACGTGCTGGGGGCCCTGGCTGCACGGGCTGGCGAAGGCACCGTACCCCTACCCGGGGGCTGCAATTTTGCCGAGCGTCCGGTAGACCAGCACATCAAGGCCCTGCGTGGCCTGGGCTTCGAGATCAGCACCGAGATTACCGAGCAAGGTGTGGCCTATACGGCCCGTCGCACCAAACCCGCCTCTGGCCGGGTGGTCTACGATCTGCCTACCCTGGGCGGCACCGAGCAGGCCCTGATGGCGGCAGCCCTGGGGGGTGAAGCCGTGCTGGTCAACACCCCACAGGAACCCGAAATTGTAGATCTTTGCAACTTCCTCACCATGATGGGGGCCGAGATTAGAGGCATCGGGAGCAGCATCCTGCATATCAAGGGCAAGCCCCGCCTGCGTGGAGGGCGCTACAGCGTAATCCCCGACCGCATCGAAGCGGGCACCTACCTGTTTGCCGCCGCGGCCACCCGGGGTTCCATCACCCTTACCAATGTGGAGCCGTTCCACATGGACGCCGTGCTGGACAAGCTCATTCAGTCGGGCCACAAAATCACCACCGGCAAAGACTGGATTACCCTGGAAGCCATCCCCAACCCCCAGCCCTTCAACCTCGAGGCCCGCGAGTACCCCGGCTTCATCACCGACCTGCAACCCCCTGCCACGGCCTACCTGGCTACCGTACACGGCACCTCGCTGGTCTCCGACCGGGTCTACCCCGACCGCTTTACCCACGCCAGTGAGCTGGCCCGCATGGGGGCCGAAGTTACCCTAAAAGACCGCACCCTGGTAATTCAGGGCCGCCGACTGACCGGCGCGGCAGTAGAAGCCCGCGACATTCGGGCCGGAGGGGGCCTGATTATCGCTGCCCTGGCGGCTGAGGGCGATAGCCACATCACCGGGTTGCAGTACATCGAACGCGGCTACGACGACATCGCAAACCGCCTGCGAAGCCTGGGCGCCCAGGTGGGGGTGCAGCACCCCGAGCTGGCGCTGGCGGCGGACTGAGTTTTTTCACACACGGGTCGGAATACAGCGTTTTGGCCGTGGTTTTTTGCCCTGGCGAGGCAACAAACACATTTGACGTTTGAGCCCGGACAGCCTAGACTCAGGTGCTATGGATTTAGAGACCCTGAAACACCGGCTCGAGGCCCTACGGGGGTATCTTTGACATCGCTGGCAAAGAAGCCCGCCTTGGCGAGCTCGAGCAATTCTTAAACGACCCCAGCCTCTGGAACGACCCCGACAACGCCCGCAAGGTTTCGCAGGAGTCGGCCCGGCTGCGCAAGGTGGTGGATGGCTACAAGCGCCTGGAGTCCGACCTGCAAGGGCTGCTGGAGCTCTGGCCGGAGCTTTCGCCCGAGGAGCGGGAGCAGATGCAGCCCGAGCTCGAGCGAGCCGGGCGTGAGCTGGAAGACCTCTACCACCAGACCCTGCTGGGTTTTCCCTATGCCGAAAACGCCGCCATCGTGACCATCAAGCCGGGCGCGGGCGGCACCGAGGCCTGCGACTGGGCCCAGATGCTCTACCGCATGTACACCCGCTTTGCCGAGCGCATGGGTTTTAGCCTGGAGTTGGTGGACTTGGAGCCCGGCGCCGAGGCCGGAATAGACCAGGCCCAGTTTATCGTGCGGGGCGAGAACGCTTTCGGCCTGCTCTCCGCCGAAGCCGGGGTCCACCGCCTGGTACGCCCTTCCCCCTTCAACGCCCAGGGCAAGCGCCAGACCAGCTTCGCCGCGGTGGAAGTAATGCCCGAGGTAGACGAATCGGTGGACGTGCAGATTGCCCCCGAAGACCTGCGGATTGATGTGATGCGCTCGCAGGGCAAAGGCGGCCAGGGCGTCAACACCACCGACTCGGCGGTGCGGGTGGTGCACCTGCCCACCGGCATCATCGTGAAGTGCCAGGTCACCCGCAGCCAGCAGAAAAACAAAGAGATGGCCATGAACATCCTGCGCTCCAAGCTTTTCGAGATCGAGTTCAAAAAGAAGCAGGAGGAGCTGGCCCGGCTGCGCGGAGAGGCCCGCCCCATCGAGTGGGGCAGCCAGATTCGCAGCTATGTGCTGGACAAGCAGTACATCAAAGACCACCGCACCGGCGAGATGCGCCACGACCCCGAAAACGTGCTGGACGGCGACCTCGAGAGCCTCATCTGGGCCGGGCTGGAGTGGAAGGCCGGACGCAGAGAAACGGCGGCCAACACCGCCACTGAAGACTAGCCTAGATCGCTACAACGCCGTACCTGGCAGGCGAAAAGCTCCGTGAGGTCATCGCAACCTTGGACTCCGCCCAGCTACGGTAGCTGCGCTGTAGGCCGACGGTGCGGTGCTGCCAGAAGGCGGGGAGCCAGTCCCACAGCACCCGCTTCGACGGTGATGGTGGTGCCGTACTCGTCCACCACCGTATCGTTAGAGGCCCGCACCAGCACGACGCCCTGGCGTAGCTGGCGCAGTTGCAGCGGGATGCGGTGAGTGGCGGAGTGAATACGCAAAGAAAAAATCCCCCTAGAAGGTGCCCGGTGGGCTTTCCCCTAGGGGGATGTCTGAGCGGATTATAGCACAGCCTGCATTATTTGGTCGTACCATGCAGGGTCGGCTTCGTGCAGCAACCAATCGCGAGCACCAGGAGCGCTGCCACCTGCAGCCACAGCTTCACGGTTGATCCGGCGGTACTCGTCTAGCGTCCATCGGCCCGAGGCCTTGAGCTGCTCGACCTCCGCGGCAAGCTGGCGCATCCGAACCCAATCGATTTTGGTTAACTTAGCAACCATGTTAGTCCTCTATACTGACCATCTGGCGGATCTCCCTAATCAGATTATACCCCAAAGGGTCTCTCACCTGTAGTTCGTCCCGCAAGTAGACATACGCGCAATGCGTCTCGCAAAAGTATTCCTTCCAGCTCACGCTCGCTCGCCCCGACACATAATTGGCCCGGTTCCAAATATTACGGATTCTATCCTCGAGCACAGACCCCATTTGCCGCCCAAGCACAGTCAAGATATGGTGGCTGGTCTCGTGGATTAGGGTGATCTGCGCTGCGGCGTTGGGACTATTCGCAATTGCGGAAACGGTTTCAATTTCGCCCCAGGTTGGTTGCTGGCGAATGTCTGGGCGCTCAAGGCTAAGCTTGATGCTCGCGTCAAGCGGGTTGTAGACCCCGTGAAACGGACCGTACTCGTCATAGAGTCTTTTCACAACCCGAATTTCTCCAAGGGGATTATCCTTCAACCATTTGAGTAGGCCAGCCCGGCTGAGACCGCGCAGAACCATTCTGCGGTCAGCTTCTGGTGTGGCTATCCACCGGCTGAAATGCACCCCCGCTTTGGGGCGCTCATACTCTAGCTGCCCCGTCAACTGGTCCTGCTTTGCCATGATTCCAATGATTGTACACCGGCAGTTCATCACCTCCCCCGCCGGAGCTCCCAGGCTGCGGTCGCCGGGGTATAGGAACCTCGAGCCTGCCGGGGTCACTAAAGGCTCGTCAATCGGCACCACCACACCGTCCATCTGGCGGTGGTCAAAACGCGACGAGCCCTGGGCCACCCGCACCCGGTTGTCCCGTGCGGTAAGCCAGCGCTTGTGGGTATAGCCCTGGTCTTTGAGGGTCTCGAGCTGAGCCGCATACGTGCTGGCAATACACGGCGCAAACAAAGAGCTCCACGCTGCTCGAGTCGCCGCGTGGAGCTTTGGTTTTGCGGGGTTATTGGGCGGGCGTAGACTTGAGCCGCTCCACCACAGCGCGGTCTTCCAGGGTGCTGGTGTCGCCCTTGATCTCCTCGCCTGAGGCCACCTGGCGCAGCAGGCGGCGCATAATCTTGCCCGAGCGGGTTTTGGGCAGGGCGTCGGTCAGGCGGATTTCGTCGGGGCGGGCAATGGCCCCAATGGCCTTGACCACGTGGGCCTTGAGCTCCTGGGCCAGCTCGGCGCTGGGGGTCTGGCCGGTTTTGAGGGTTACAAAGGCCACAATGCCCTCGCCCTTGATGGGGTCGGGGCGGCCCACCACCGCAGCCTCGGCCACGGCGGGGTGCGAGACCAGGGCGCTCTCCACTTCCATAGTTCCCAGGCGGTGGCCCGAGACGTTGAGCACATCGTCTACCCGGCCCAGGATCAGGTAGTAGCCATCCTCGTCGCGCCGGGCCCCGTCGCCGGTGAAGTAGTTGCCGGGGTACTGGGAGAAATACTGGCGCTCAAAGCGCTCGGGGTCGCCCCAGACCGTGCGCAGCATGGAGGGCCAGGGCTTCTGGATAATCAGGTGGCCGCCCTCGTCGGGGTTGCTGACGGGCTGGCCCGAGGTGTCCACTATTTGAGGCTGCACCCCAAAGAAGGGCTTGCCCGCATGGCCGGGCTTCATAGGGTGCACGCCGGGCAGGGTGGTAATCATGATGCCGCCGGTCTCGGTCTGCCACCAGGTATCCACAATGGGGCAGCGTTCCTTGCCAATCACCTTGTAGTACCACAGCCAGGCTTCGGGGTTGATGGGCTCCCCCACCGAGCCCAGTAGGCGCAGGCTCGAGAGATTGTACTTTAGGGGCCACTGCTCACCCCACTTCATGAAGGCCCGGATGGCGGTGGGGGCGGTGTACAGAATGTTCACGCTGTACTTTTCGATGATGTTCCAGATGCGCCCTTCGTCCGGGGCGTTGGGGGCCCCTTCGTACATCAGGGTGGTGGCGCCGTTTTGCAGCAGGCCATATACCACATAGCTGTGGCCGGTAATCCAGCCCACATCGGCGGTGCAGAAGTAGGTGTCGGTTTCCTTCAGATCGAAGATGTACTGGGCGGTCAGGTAGGTATAAACCGAGTAACCGCCGGTGGTGTGCAAAACCCCTTTGGGCTTGCCGGTGGAGCCAGAAGTATACAGGATGAACAAAGGGTCTTCAGCATCCATGGGTTCTGGGGGGCAGTCAGGGGAGGCTACGGCCATGAGTTCGTGATACCAGTGGTCGCGGCCCGGCTCCATGTGCACCTCGTGGCCGGTTCGCCGAACCACCACCACCTGCTCGATGGATTTTGCATCCGCCAGGGCTTCGTCGCTGTTGGCTTTGAGAGGAACCACGCTCCCGCGCCGCCAGCCACCGTCGGCGGTGATGAGCACCCTGGCCTGGGCATCGTTGATGCGGTCGGCCAGGGCCGAGGCCGAAAACCCGCCAAACACCACCGAGTGCACCGCCCCAATGCGGGCGCAGGCCAGCATGGCAATGGCCGCCTCGGCAATCATGGGCAGGTAGATGGTCACGCGGTCGCCCTTCTGCACCCCCAGCCCCTTGAGCACGTTGGCGAACTTGCTCACCTCGCGGTGCAGTTGCTGGTAGGTGAGGATGCGCGAGTCGCCCGGCTCCCCTTCGAAGATGATGGCCGCTTTGTTGCCGCGGGTGGCCAGGTGGCGGTCTAAGCAGTTATAGGAGAGGTTGAGCTGGCCCCCGATAAACCATTTGGCGTTGGGGGGGTTCCACTCGAGCACCTTGTCCCAGGGTTTGAACCAGTGTAGCTCGGAGGCCACCCGGCTCCAGAACTGCTCGGGTTGCTCGAGGCTCTCGCGGTACAGGGCCTCGTAGTCCTCGAGCCGCTTGATGCGGGCTGCTTGCCGGAAAGCCTCCGAGGGTTGAAAAACCCGCTCCTCTTTCAAAACTGCTTCGATTTTTTCCATAGTCACCTCTTGGGCTCGAGCCAGACTGCTGGCTATAGGGGTCTTTTGTTGGTGAGCATAGGCGGATACCTGGCGGGCGTCAAGAAAAAGCAGGCTTTGGCAAATGTAGGAATTGAACCATTACTTGACAGCAATAGCCTACCGGGCCATCATAGCCCCAAAACCCAAGCAAGCCTGCGCCGGTCTTCTTTAGCGGCTGCTGGCGCACAAACCAACCTGGTCTATGGCACAAAGTCGCAAACTTACCACAGTTCAAGCTGCGCTTCGGGTACTAGCCTACCTGGCCGAGCACCCTGAAGGGGTGGAGGCCGCCCGGCTGGCCGCTTTCCTGGGCAAAAGCCTCTCCACCGCCTATGCCTTGCTGGCTAGCCTGGTCTCGGAAGGCTTTGCAGAACGGGAAGGCAGCACCTACCGCCTCTCCAAGTCGGCCCTGGCGCCATCCGCTACCCGCCTGGCCGAGCCCGAGAAGCTCTCGGATGCGCTGGAAGAGCTTTACCTTAGAACCCGCGAACGCACCTACCTGGCCCTGCTCGACCGCGAGGGCCGGTTGCGCCTGTCCACCCGTGGGCGGCAGGGCTTACCCAAGCTGGCCGGGCTGGAGGATCAGGTGAGCGAGGGCTTTCATGCCCTAGCCCTGGGCAAGGCCGTGCTGGCGTTTATGGACAGCCAGGCCCAGGCCCCCCACCTGCAAAACCTCAAGGCTTTCACCCGGCTCACCATCACCGACCCCCTGACGCTCGAGGAAGAACTCACCAAGGTTCGCCAGATGGGCTTTGCCGTGGAGATTGAGGAGCACGCCGACGGCATCTCCGGAGTGGCTGCGCCCATTTTTGGCCGGGATGGTGCGGTGATGGGGGCCTTTGGGGTGGTGGTGCCCTCGAGGCGCTTCCCCTACGCCTTTACCCGGCTGGTGCAGGCTGTACAGGAGGTGGCCCGGGCCGCCTCCAGCCACGCCATGGTGGAAGAGGCCCCTCAGGAGGCCAAGCCTCTCCCACCCAGTGAACCGGTTTACCTGGGTTCTTCCAGCGAGGAAACCCCGGTCTGGGCGCCCAGGCCGCTGGTGGAAAAAGCCAACCTCAAAGACTACGCCGCTGAGTACCGCAGAAGCCTCGAGCAGCCCGAGGCCTTTTGGGGTGCTTGGGCCGAGCGCTTCCACTGGTTCAACCCCTGGAGGCGAGTACGGGAACTGGACGCCCCCTACCACCGCTGGTTCGTAGGGGCCACCACCAACATCACCTACAACGCCCTCGACCGGCACGCCGAAGGCCCCCGCCGCAACCAGCTGGCCCTCGTGGCCCTGGCCGGCGATGGCACGGTACACAAGCTCACCTACCGTGAGCTGCGCGACCTGACCGCCCGCCTGGCTGGGGGGCTGTTGTCGCTGGGCATCAAACCCGGCGACCGGGTAGCGGTGTATATGCCCACCGGGCTGGAGATGGCCCTCACCTTTCTGGCCTGTGCCCGCATTGGCGCGGTGCATGTGGCGGTTCCCGCCGGACTCAGCAGCCAGGCCCTACGCGAGCGTCTGCAGGACACCCAGGCCCGCTTGCTGGTGGCCGCCGACCGGATGTACCAGGGCGGGCGCACCCTGCACTTTACCCAGCTGCTCGAGGAAGCCACCCAGGGGCTGGATATACCGGTACTGTGGTTCAGCCGGGGGGGAAGCCGCCGACCCCTGGAATTCTGGGATCTGCTCGAGGCCCACCGGCCCACCACCCCTGCACTGCCGGTAGACAGCGAGCATCCCCTGTTTATCCTGTACACATCGGGCTCCACCGGCAAACCCAAGGGCGTGGTGCACGTGCATGGGGGCTACATGGTGGGCATCACCTACCACCTGCGCACCCTGTTCGACCTTAAGGAGGGCGAGATTTTCTGGGCCACCGCCGACCTCTCCTGGATTGTGGGGCACAGCTACGGCCTGTACGCCCCTTTGCTGGAGGGCCTGACCACGGTGCTGCGGGCCGAGCGGCTCGACTACCCCGACGCTAGCAGCTTCTACGAGACGCTGGAGGACTGTGGGGTCAACGTGCTCATCATCAGCCCCACCTGGCTACGCACCCTGCGCAAGCACGGCGATGAATTTGCCCAGAAGGCCCGCCTTTCCGACCTGCGGCTGGTGGCCAGCGTGGGGGAGTACCTGGCTCCCGAGGTCTGGCACTGGGCGGCCAAGCACCTGGCCCACGTAGTCGACAACTGGTGGCAGACCGAGACCGGCGGCCCCTGCCTATCCACCCCGGTGTGCATGCCGGCCAAACCCGGTAAGGCGGGCTTGCCCTTGCCGGGGGTAGAGGCGCGGGTGGTGGACGCAGCAGGGCGCGAGCTGCCACCCGGGCAAAAAGGGCATCTGGTCATCTGCCAGCCCTTCCCCCACTTTATGCGCACCTTCTGGAACAACGACGAGCGCTACCTCGAGCAATGGCACCGCATTCCCGGCTGCTACAGCACCGGCGATATTGCCGTGCGCGACAGCGAAGGCTACATCGCGCTGCTGGGCCGTTCGGACGACGTGATCAAGGCCGGAGAGATGCGCATTGGAACTGCCGAGATTGAAGGGGCCATGCTCGCGCACCCCTCGGTGGCCGAGGTGGCCGCGGTGGGGCTTACCAATCCCGAGCTGGGCGAGGTCATTAAGGTGTATGTGGTGCTCAAAACCCGCGAGGCCAGCCTCGAGGTTCGCGCCATCCTGGCCGACAAGCTGCAAGCCCACCTGCGCCGCCAGCTCGGCAGCATCCACCTGCCCACCGCGGTGGAAATTATCGACCAACTCCCCAGAACCAAGAGCGGCAAAATCCTGCGCCGCTTGCTCAAAGCCCAGGAGCTCGGCGACGACCCAGGCGACCTGTCCACACTAGAACCGTGAGTGGGCAAAACATCAGGAGGCCCCGATGGAACTCGAGCAACTACTAAAATCCAAGGTCAGCTACCGTGCCCCCCAAAGCCAGCAGCAGAGCGCCAACGTGCCCGACTTCTGGGCCGAATACAGCCGCAGCATTCAAGATCCCGAGGGGTTCTGGGGAGAGCAAGCCCGGAAGTTTCACTGGTTCCAGCCTTTCCAAAGCGTGCTGGATTGGAACTTCCCCGACCACCGCTGGTTTTTGGGCGGCCAGACCAACATCACCTACAACGCCCTGGATCGCCATGCGCTGGGTTCCAAACGCAACCAGGTGGCGCTTTTGTATCTGGGGGAGGACGGCAGCGAGCAAAAGCTGACCTACGGCGAGCTTTTAGACCGGGTTTCGCGCCTGGCCACCGGGCTTAGAAGCCTGGGTGTGCAAAAAGGCGACCGGATCATCATTTACATGCCCCTGACCCTCGAGGGCGTTATGGCTATGCTGGCCTGTGCCCGCATTGGGGCCATTCACTCGGTGGTCTATGCCGGGCTGGGGGTTTCGGCGCTACGGGAGCGCATCATGGACGCCGGGGCCCGGCTGGTGATTGCCGGGGACGTAAGCTACCGCCGGGGGAAGACAGTGGACCTCGAGGCCATCGTGCTCCAGGCCATAGAAGACCTGGACGTGCACACGGTCTGGTTCTGCCGCAGCAAAGCAGTTCCAGAGGGGCCCCGCTTCCACGATTTCAACCAGCTGCTCTGGTCGCACAAACCCGAAGCCGAGGCCGTGCCGCTCGACAGCGAACACCCGCTGTTCATCCTCTACACCTCGGGCTCCACCGGCAAACCCAAGGGCGTGGTGCACGTGCACGGTGGCTACATGGTGGGCACGGCCTACCACCTGCGCTCTTTTTTCGACGTGAAGGACAACGATATCTTCTGGGCCACCTCGGACATCGGCTGGATTGTGGGGCATAGCTACATCGTGTATGCCCCTTTGCTGGAAGGCCTCACCAGCGTGTTGCGGGAGGGTGCCCCCGACTACCCCAACCCGGCGGCCATCTGGCAGGCGGTCGAGCGCTACCGGGTCAACGTGATGTTTACCGCCCCCACCGCCGTCCGGATGTTCATGAAGTTTGGGCCCGAGTGGCCCGCCCGGCACGACCTCTCCTCGCTGCGCTTCATTGGCGTGGCAGGCGAACCCCTCAACCCCGAGGCCTGGCAGTGGGCTGCCCAGCACCTCATGGACGGGGGACGGCGCGGCTTTGTGGCCGACAACTGGTGGCAGACCGAGCTTGGCGGCCCCACCCTGGGTACCCCCCTCACCCTGGAGGGCCGACCTGGCTTTGTGGGGGTGCCCCTACCCGGCGTAGAAGCCAAAGTAGTGGATGCCGACGGCAACGAAGTAGCCCCCGGCACGGGAGGCTTACTGGCCCTGGGACGCCCCTTCCCGCACATGATGCGCACCGTCTGGGGCAATCACGCCCGCTACACCCAGTACTGGACGGAAATCCCCGGTAACCTCTACGCCGCCGGCGACGTAGCCAGCAAAACCGCCGAGGGCTACTTTACGGTGCTGGGCCGCGCCGACGACGTGCTCAACGTAGCCGGACACCGCATTGGCACCGCGGATGTGGAAAGCGCTCTGGTCTCGCACCCCGCGGTAGCCGAGGCGGCTGTTATTGGCGTGCCTGACCCCATCAAGGGCGAAAACATCAAGGCTTTTGTGGTGTTGCGCATAGGTCACGAAAAAAGCGAGGCCCTCAAAAATGAAATCGTGCAGCACGTGCGTCTCGAGCTTGGCCCCATCGCCACCCCTGGTGAGCTGGTATTTCTGGACAAGCTCCCCAAAACCCGCAGCGGAAAAATCCTGCGAAGGCTGCTCAAAGCCCAGGAGATGGGACGCGACCCCGGTGACCTGAGCACGCTCGAGGAATAAGAAACGCTTATTCAGGCAAAGGGTGTATTTATGATTTTCGCCCAATGCAGGCTGTGAGTTCTGAACCCCAAGCGATGATCAAACGCTGAATGTACACGTCTGCAACAGCTTTCCCACAGGGGCGGCGCAAGGTTCAAATTCTCATAAAACAAACGATTGCGCTGCTTTTCGCAGATATACAAAAACAGCAAATTTCTTGCCAGGACACAATCTCGGTGTTAGATTCATGGGGCAAGTCTGAAATGCGCTACAGCACCCACCTAAACTACGCTGGTGGCTCGACTTGTGTTATATGGAGGTAGGCATGGATAAAGCAAAGGCCGAGGCGTACTGGAAGGCCAACATCAGCCTGATCCGTAACCTGCTCATCGTCTGGGCATTGGTTTCTTACGGCTTCGGGATTTTGTTGGTTCAGCCGCTGAACAACATCAAGCTCGGAGCGGTTCCGCTGGGCTTCTGGTTTGCCCACCAAGGCTCCATCATCATCTTCGTAATCTTGATCTTCATCTACGTTTCGCAGATGAACAAGATCGACCAGCAGTTCGACGTCCACGAATAGGAGGAGCCCAATGAGCGTAGAACTCTGGACCTGGATCATAGTGCTCCTGACTTTCGGCTTGTATGTAGGCATTGGAATCTGGGCTCGGGTGCGCGAAACCGAAGGCTTTTACGTGGCAGGTCGCGGCGTGCCCCCCATCGCCAACGGTATGGCTACCGCCGCCGATTGGATGAGTGCGGCCAGCTTTATCTCGATGGCCGGCCTGATCTCCACCCTGGGCTACGACGGCACCATCTACCTGATGGGCTGGACTGGCGGCTATGTGCTGCTGGCCTTGTTGCTGGCCCCCTACCTGCGCAAGTTTGGCAAGTTTACCGTACCGGACTTCGTAGGTGACCGCTACTACTCCCAGACGGCGCGGGTGGTGGCGGTGATTGCAGCGGTGTTCGTCTCGTTTGTGTACGTCATCCCCCAGCTGGTCGGGGTGGGTACAGTCTTCGCTCGCTACCTGGGTGTGCCCAGCGTTACTGGTCTGTGGATTGGGGTAGCGGTAACGGCTATGTTCGCGGTGATTGGGGGCATGAAAGGCATTACCTGGACCCAGGCCGCACAGTATACGGTTCTGATCATCGCCTACTTGATCCCGGCTTTTGCCATCTCCAGCATCCTCACCGGTAACCCTATCCCCCAGCTGGCCCTCACCTTTAGCGATATCACCACCCGCCTCAATCAGCTACAGGTAGATTTGGGCTTTACCCAGTACACCCAGCCGTTCCAGCGCTTCGACATGCTGAACATATTCTTGATTACAGCATGTCTGATGTTTGGTACGGCTGGTTTGCCCCACGTGATCATCCGCTTCTACACCGTACCCACGGTCAAGGACGCACGCGCCTCTGCCGGTTGGGCGTTGCTCTTCATCGCTCTGCTCTACACCACCGCACCGGCCATCTCGGTCTTTGCCCGCTACAACCTGATCAACACCTTGCACGGCAAAACCTTCGAAGAAGTGCGACAGATTGACTGGGTGGCCAAGTGGGAGAAAACCGGCCTGCTGCGCTTTGTAGACAAGGATAACAACGGCACCATTACCATTGCCAAGGGCAACGCCTTCAAGTTCATCCCGGGCACCACCCGCCCCGATGTCAACAACCCCGACACCACCAGCGCCAACGAGGTGTTCATCAACAACGACATCATCGTGCTCTCCACCCCCGAGGTTGCCAAGCTAGCCCCCTTCATCATCGCCCTGGTGGCAGCGGGCGGTCTGGCCGCGGCCCTCTCTACGGCCTCCGGCCTGCTGATCGTAATCTCCTCGGCGCTCTCGCACGACCTGTACTACCGGATCATCAACCCACGGGCCACTGAGGGGCAGCGGCTGCTGGTAGCCCGTGTAGGCATTTTGCTGGCAGTGCTCATCGCAGGTTATTTTGGGCAAAACCCGCCCGGATTTATTGCCCAGTTGGTCGCTTTTGCCTTCGGGCTAGCAGCCAGCAGTTTCTTCCCGGCCATTTTGCTGGGCATCTTCGATAAGCGCACCACCCGCGAGGGGGCCATCACTGGGATGGTGGTGGGGCTGGTCTTCACGGCGTTCTACATCATCGGGGTGAGCTACTTTGGCATGCCCCGCTGGTTCCTGGGTGTGAGCCCCGAGGGCATCGGCACGGTGGGGATGCTGCTCAACTTTGTGATTACCTATTTCGTTTCACGTATGACCCCCGAGCCGCCCAAAGAAGTACAGGAGCTGGTGGAGTCGGTGCGGATTCCGCGCGGTGCCAAGGACGCACACTACCACTGATCCAAATCCTTGGGGTGGGCAGAAGCCCACCCCCCTTTTTTTCGGTAATATCGTGTTATGGCCACCAATAAAAACCTGGAACCAGTCAAAAAAAGCAATGTTTTTGTACCCGCCGATCTAAGCCTGCGCTTGCTGCGACTTCTGGTTGGAATTTCCGCTTTCTTGTTTTTGTTTTATGCGCTGGGCCATTATCTGACCGGTTGGCCCTTTCCCACTCCTTTTGACCTGTTGCGAATCGCTACGGCGGTGGTGCTGGGAGGGCTCCTGGGACTCATTTTTTCCCGTTTCTGGCCCTTGCCGCCCAAACCTGGTTTTGAACGGATTTTTCGGGTCTTTTTCTTGTTGCTTCCGGCCTTGCTTTTTGGGTATGCCCTGCAGGTAATTTCAGGTGCCAACCAGGCTTTGAGCCTCATTTTGCCACTTTCGGCCTGGCTGGGCTCCGGTTTGATTATTCGACTGCCAGACGAGGGGCAAAACTCCCCGGCAAAGTCGGCAAAATAGGCTTGTGAATCCGGTTGATTTTATTCGTGAGCATGCCCCCTTCCACCTGTTGCCCCCAGAAGCCCTGGGCCAGGTGGAGCGGGGTCTGGAGATAACCTTTTATCCCAAGGGCAGCAAGGTATTGGAGCGCAACGGCCCCAAAAGCCAGCACCTGTACATGATTCGAAAGGGTCTGGCCCGTCTCGAGCGCGATGGTCAAGCTATGGTTCATCTGGAAGAGGGGGACATTTTTGGCTATCCCTCCCTCATCGCACAAGACACACCGGCCTTCGATGTGATTGCCGAGGAAGACCTGCTGGTCTACCGCTGGCCTGAAAAGGTCTTCCATCAGCTAATGGAGTATCGCCCGTTTGCCGAGTTTTTTACCAAGGGCCTGGCGGAGCGCTTGCGTCTGGTAACGCAGCGCGAGGGCCTCGAGCTGACCAGCATTGACCTCAGCCTGCCCGTGGGCGAGCTGGTAACCCGGCCGCCGGTATTTGTAGCGCGCAATGCCACGGTGCAAAAAGCCGCAGAAGTCATGCGTGAACACCAGATCAGCTCGGTGCTGGTCGAGGGCAGTCCAATGGGTATCCTGACCGACCGCGACCTACGCAACCGGGTGCTGGCCGTGGGGAAAGGCCCCGATACCCCTTTGCTTGAGGTGATGAGCGCCCCTGCCAAAACCCTGCCCGCCAGCACCCCCTTATTTGAAGCCCTCTCCTTTATGGTGGCCCAGGGCATTCACCACCTGCCAGTCGAGCAAGACGGACAAATTTTGGGGGTGGTAACCGATACCGTATTCATGCGACAGCAGGCCAGAAGCCCCTTGCACCTACTACGGCGGCTCGAGCGCACCCGCAGCCTGGATGACCTGAAAGGCTATGCCCAAGAGCTGAGCGGCATCGCCGAGTCGCTGCTGGCGGGGGGCCTGGGGGCCAGCGAAATTGGCCGCAGTGTCAGCTCGCTCAACGATCAGTTAATTCACATCTTGCTTCAGATGGCCGAAGAGCGCCTGGGTGCGCCCCCTACGCCTTACGCCTGGATTGTCTTCGGCTCCGAAGGGCGCATGGAACAGGCCTTGCTCACCGACCAGGACAATGCCCTGGCCTATGCCGAGGAAAGCCCCGAAGCGAGGCGCTACTTTGCCGAGCTAGCCGAGTATGTGGTGGGCGGCCTGATTCAGGCTGGCTTTCCTCCCTGCCCTGGCGGTTATATGGCCACCCACTGGCACAAACCCATCTCCGAGTGGCAAAAACTCTTCCAGCACTGGGTCGAGACCCCCACCCCGCAGGAGTTGCTCGAGGCCCAGATTTTCTTCGATTTCCGCAATGTTCACGGCGAGCTTTCGCTAGAAGCCCTGGACAAAATAGTGGCTACCAGCGGTGAGCAGGGAATCTTTTTGGCGCACCTGGCCCGGGCTTCTTTGCAGTTTCGGCCCCCCATCGGTTTTCTCCGTCGAATTAAGGAAGAAGACGGTGGCGTGGATATCAAGAAGGGGGGTATCGCCCCCATCGTCAGCCTGGCCCGGGTATACGCCCTGGAAGCAGGCAGCCTCGCCAAAGGAACCGTTGAGCGCCTAAGGGCCGCAGCCCACAAGAACAAGCTGAGCCAGGAAGGGGCCGAGACCCTCATTGAAGCCTTCGGTTTTCTGATGCGCTTAAGGCTGCGTCAGCAGCTCGCGAGCATACGGCAGGGACTTCCCCCTAGCAACAAGATTCAACTGGATAACCTTTCCTCGCTCGAACGCCGTCACCTCAAGGAAGCCTTTTTACAGATCCGCCAAATGCAGGAGTCCATGAGCCTCCGCTTCCAAACAGACCGGCTGGGCTAGTAGCGCCAGCACCTGACAACCCCTCTATGAACCTGTGGCCTTTTCGCAAAAGCCCCCCTTGGAACGAGGTTCACTACTGGGCTTTGGACCTGGAAACCAGCGGGCTGAACCCTTCTGATCAGATTCTATCGGTGGGGATGGTTCCCATCCGAAACGGGGTTATCGAGTTCGGTGCACACTTTTATAGCCTGGTGAGGCCAGCACACCCCGAGGCCCTTTCGACCGAGGGTATCAAGGCCCATCACATCCTGCCCTGCGAGCTGGAGACTGCACCGCCCCTACCCGAAGTGCTTGAGGAAATACAACGACGCATCGGCCAGGACGTGCTGCTTTTGCACTTTAGCTCGGTAGATTTGGGGTTTCTGCGGCAAAGCTATAAGGCCCTGGGGCGACCCTGGATAAAACCCGTGGTGGTGGACACCGCAGTGCTGCTGACCAGACTGAGCGAACGACGGCGGCGGCTCGAGCCCCACAGCAAGCCCTATCCCAGTGGGCTGGGAGCGGCCCGGGCCCTGTTCGGCCTGCCCCCCCACCTCGAGCACCATGCCCTGTGGGACGCCCTGGCAACAGCCGAGCTGTTTCTGATGCTGCGGCACCAACTACAAGCACAAACCCTGCGCCAGCTCGTATGAACCCCGCCTGAATCGTTCCGCTAGGGATTGTTGGAGCACCATTGTATTTCAGGCTGTTGCTACACGCGCTTCAGGCGGGAGCCCCAGAAAAAGAACAAATCGAAGACATCCCTTATCACCTGATTTTCCGAAAAGCCTGAGCCAAACGACCAAAATTGGGCCAGCGGAAACCGCACTCTGCAAAACCCTACAGCACATCGCGGGTGGTGCCTCGAGTTCGGTAGTTAATCCAGCTTTTCCTCAGGCGCAAAGCCTTTTTAACAGGCCCATAAAGGGGCGACAGGGCCACATCATAGGACGGGAATCGCACCCGCTGCCCACCAAAACCTTCTTTGAAGGCGTCGATGCCAGCGGCATGGCTGCCTTCGGTCTGGCGTGGCACACCCCATAAGTCGTAGATGCGGTAACCCTTCTCGATGCCCCACTGCATGGCTCCCCAGTGCATGCCATTGGGGGCCTTGGCGTTGGAGTTCTCGCGGCTGCTTCCGCCATAGAGGTAGTCCACCTTTCCCGCAAAGGCCACAAACAAGCCGGCTGCCAGGGCCCTGCCCTGCAAGCGGGCGATGGAAATAAAAGCCTCTCCCAGAGGCTGGTTCATCTCGCGCAAAACGGTCTGATAGTAGACTTTGGCATGTTGCAGGAGCCTGGCCCGGCGGTTGGTCTCCTCGAACAACTGCCAGAACTCCTCGAAGGCCTCCATGCCCTCGATGCTGGTAACCACGCGCTTTTCGGCCAGCTTGGTGTTGCGCCGGTGCATGTTGTCCATCTGTGCCAGCAGGCCTTCGCGGCCCTGCCTCAGGTCAAGCCAGATGGAGTATTCGGGTTGAATGGTCTCTTCGATGTGGGCCTGGGGGAACTCTTTAACTGGCTGGCTAGCAGGAATTCCAACTTCGGGCTCGAGCTTCAGATACACCGCCCCATTTGCTTTTTGCTTCAGGGCCTCGACCACCCTGGGCAGGTCGTCCAGCTCCCGCAGGGCCGGCCCACGGGGGGCATAAAGCATCGAGAGTGGCCCCCCCAACCGCCGCCGAAAAAGCTGGGCCGCTGCAATTAGCTGCTCACCATCAAATACCGCCCAGCGCTCCGGCTGCCAGCCCGAAAGTTTTTTGACCTCACCCCAGCCCCACGACTGTAAAGCGCTGGCAATAGGCAACGATGACACCATCTGGTTCCAGATGGCAGCCTGGGAAATGGGTTCCAATCTCAACACAGGCTACCATTATGCCCCACAAAAGGGGCGGATGGACAACGGTCGTGTTTTCTGCCGCAGCAGCTCTGATATAGCCCACCCCGGAGCGCTCCGTTTCCACCACACCCTTTATGTGGGGTCGGGAAAAACCTATACTGGGCTAAGTTATGCGTATTGCTTTCCAGGGAACCGAGGGTGCCTACAGCGAAGAAGCCTCGCTCAAAGCCTTCCCAAATGCCCAGACCATTGGCCTGCCCACCTTTCACCAGGTATTTTCGGCGGTATCCAATCACGAAGTAGACCTGGGGGTAGTTCCGGTAGAAAACACCACCGCCGGCATCATCAACCAGACCTACGATCTGCTGCTCGAGACCGACCTGCATGTGGTCGGCGAGCTGGTGCTGAAGGTCGAGCACTGCCTGCTGGCCCCGCCGGGAACCCGTCTGGAAGAGATTCGCAAGGTCAAGAGCCACCCCCAGGGCCTGGCCCAGTGCGACGGCTTTATTGCCCGCTACAAGCTCGAGGCCGAACCCGTCTACGACACCGCCGGAGCCGCCCGCGAGCTGGCCGAGCACCCCCAGCCCGGCCTGGCCGCCATTGCCAGCCGGCGCGCTGCCGAACGCTACGGCCTGGCAGTGCTGGCCGAGGGCATTCAGGACTTTATTGGCAACTACACCCGCTTCTTTGTGCTTTCGCGGGAAGATATGCCCCGCCAGGAAGGCCCGTACAAAACCTCGGTGGTTTTTACCACCCGCCACCGACCGGGCGAGTTACTGGCGGCCTTACAGGCTTTTGCCGACCAGGGCATCAACCTGACCAAGCTCGAGTCACGTCCGCGCCGCGACCCCGACCGCCCTTTCTCCCCTATTTTCTATGCCGACTTCGAGGGCCACGCCGAAGACCCAGGGCCTTCCCAGGCTTTGCTAACCCTTTTGCGTCGGGCCTCGTTTGTCAAGGTGCTGGGCTCATACCCCGCCGTAACCAGCTGGGGCCTCCTCAAGGAGCCATAAAACAGGCGCCCCTCCTGTGGGCGCCTGGCAAAAACAACTTGATTTTCACCTCCTACTGGGGCTGGCACTTGAGGAGCCGCAGGTTTCAGGTGGGGTTCATATGACTTGGGGCTAAGTTGCGCCAGGGTAGATTGGCAAAATCCGCGGAATGAGTCTATGCGTACCTGGCGCAATTCCTAAAGCGATCTTTCGGAACAGCATCTTGCATTTCAACTATGCAGACACTTAGCGGAAAGTAGCTCCAAGCAATACGCGCCCATACGGAGAACCGTTAAAGGGGAAAATGCTCTGGCCCCCAATAAACAGACCTGTATCGCGGTCGAGGGCAAACTCGAGCCCAGCGTCCAGGGTCAGGGCAAAGTTGGCATTGGGCAAGCGCAGGCCCAGGCCGCCGCCAAAGTAAGGCTTGATGCCCCGTAGATCCCGGTCAAACTGGCCCAGGTCGGGCTTAAAAAGCACCTCACCCCCGATCAGGAAGGCGGGCCCCTGAAAAATCACATCGCCGTAGATCAGGGCCACCAGGTCACGCTGAAGGTTGGCCTCGAGGCCAATCCCCAGGGCCGGCGAGGGCACCGAGATACGAAGCTGGAAAGACCTTTGGGCAAAGCCTGTAGAGGCAAACGCCAGCAACAACAAGGCTATCAGAACAGGTAAACGTTTCATGACACACACCTCTGCTTTTGAGGTTTCAAACCTCATAGGCGATACCATAGCCCAGCCTGGCCTAAATGACCAGTGGCCTAGCTCTCACGCTACGCTAAGGGCCTGCCCTTACAGTATGGCGCGTATGAAGCGATTTTCACTGTTTGTGCCAATCCTGGCCGGATTACTCTTAAGCAGCCTGCTGGTGGCACAAACCCAGCCCACAGCCAACAAAATTGGCTACCTCAACGCCAGGGCTGTGGTAGAAGCCCATCCCCAGTTTGCTAAGGTGAAGGAAATTCAAACCAAAGCCGAAGCGGAACTCAAGCCCCTTCGCGAGCAGTTACAGTCCCTGGACACCAAACTTCGTGCTGGCAACGCAACCGCCCAGGAACAGCAAGCCTACCGTACCGCGGCCCAGAACCTGGAAGCGGCAGGCCAGAAGTGGACCGAGCAGCAAAACGCCGTCCTACGGCCCATCACAGAGGATATTGACAAGGTTATTAGCAAGGTGGCCAAGGAGCAAGGTTTTGCTATTGTGTTGGATCAGGAGGTTGCCGCCAGCAGTGGCCTGGTTGTTTATGCCGCCCAGGAGCTCGATCTGACCCAGGCCATCGTGCGGGCCTTACCCAAATAACGGAGAAAACATATGAACAAGAACTGGTTGTTTGCTGTGGCACTTCTAAGCTTGCTGCTGGGTGGCTCCCTCATCGCGCAAAACCGCCCCACACCGAACCGCATTGGCTATGTGGATGCCGAGAAGGTGGTGCAAGCCCACAAGGACTTCAAAAAGGTGCAGGACATCCGCAATCAGGCCGAGCGTGAATTAAAGCCCATCCGCGACCAGCTTCAACCCCTCGAGGCCAAGCTGCGGGCCGGAAACGCCACCGCCAAAGAGCAGCAGGATTATCGTGTGCTGGCCCAAAGCCTGCAAGAAGCGGGCAAGAAATGGACTGACCGCACCAACGCTGCCCTGAAGCCGATCACTGAAGAAATTGACCAGGTCATCGCCCGGGTGGCCCAGCAGCAGGGCTTTGCCATGGTATTTGATAAGAAGGTGGCGGCCACCAGTGGTCTGGTTGTTTATGCTGCCGACGAACTCGAGATCACCGATGCCGTGATCAAAGCCCTCCCCAAGTAAGCTATACCTCGCAGGCCACAGGTTGCTATAAAGCACCTGCGGCCTGTAGCGTTGAGCAAGCTGATATACCGCCAACCACCAGAAATATAGCGTCTGCAACGCAACCCTTGTGCGCCCGGGCAATATGTTAGAATCGTAAGCGATGGCGAAGGGCAAATCCAAAGCAGGTAAAGCAGGCAAAGCCTCCCCCACGGAACGCAAGCGCGACCTCGAGGCTTTCGCTTTGCTGGTAATGGGACTGGCAGCGCTGCTGGCTGCCGCCATCTATTTTGGCTCCAATCTGGCTGGGCAGGTAGGCAGCAGTATTCAGGGGTTTTTCTGGGGCAACCTGGGGTATCTGGCCTGGCTTATTCCCCCAACGCTGGCCTTGCTTAGCGTGTGGCTGCTGCTGGATCGGCCTCTGGGCGGTTTTGCCAGAACCACCGCCCTGGTATCGCTGGCAGGTGTAATCACCCTGCCACTGGTGGCCCATCTCTCCAGGCCTTCCGGGGGGCTGCTGGGCAGCAGCCTGCACGGTTTGTTGGTGGGCAATTTAGGCAATTTCGGCCTGCTCATTCCCCTGCTGGCCCTCAGTTTGGTGGCCGACCTGGCTCTACACCGGAAGCCTGGTTTCCTCCTCAGCAAGGGTTTTCGGCGCGTCGTGCTGGCAGGCAGGCGTTTGTACCAGGCCTTTCGCCTTTCCCAGGCGGCCAATCGGCTGCTTCAGGAGGTTCGGGCTCTGGCTATGCGCTACCCCGAACACAAGGCCTTGCTAACCCTACAAACAGACCTCGAGGCTTTTCGCCGCAATCCCCAAGACCGCGAGGCCATCGAGGGGCTGGCCCGGTTGCTGAACGACTTTAAAACCGAACGCAGCAAAGAGTTAGCGGGTAAGCTGGCCGCCGAGGCGCGTCCCCTTGCGGAACGCCTCGAGCGCCTGGCTGCTGCGCTGGCTGCGCCGCTACAAGGCGATGGTCTGGCCCAGACCTTGGAGGAACGCCGCGCAGCCCTGCTGCTGGAGATTGGCGCGCTGCTTAGCAAAACCCAGACCCTCACCCGCCAGGCCGAGGCTGCCGCCAAAGTGCTGGCCAGCCCCAGCACGGCACGGGTTTTGCTAACGCTCTTAGACGAGCACCAAAACCGCCTGGCGGCCTGGCAGGAATGCGAAGCCCTTACACGGAACCTGGAACAGCGGGTAGACGGCTGGCTGCGCTGGGAAGAGTGGGTGGAGTCTGCGCCGCTGGAAGCCCATCCGGCTGGGCTACGGGTTTTGCTGGAAAAGGGCCTGCAGGCCGAACCACCCGCCTTCGAGGTGGCAACGGCCAGGCCCCCCGCCGAGCCGACCTTCGACTTCGATCTGATCTTCCCCGAACCCGACAGGGTGCAGACTGCCGGCAAAACGGCTGCGCCGGAAAACCCCATAAGCAAGAGCACAAGCACCCCCGTTTCTTCCGCTTCGGCCAGGTCTTCGACAGCCCTAAGGCTGCCAGGCTTCGATCTACTTGATCCCCCCGAGCCTCCTCGCTTCGACCCCAAGATTCTGGAATACAACACCCAGCGGCAGGTTGAGCTCATCAACAACACGCTGAAGCATCACGGGGTGGAGGCCCGGGTGGTGAGCTGGTCCCGCGGGCCCACGGTTACGCGTTTCGAGCTCGAGCCCGCCCCCGGTGAAAAAATCAGCCGGGTGCAGAACCTCCACAACGACCTGGCCCTGGCCCTGGCCGCCGGCTCGGTGCGTATCGAGGCACCCATCCCGGGCAAAAGCGTGATTGGCCTCGAGGTGCCCAACACCGAGCGTGAGCTGGTGCGCTACAGCGAGGCCATCCAGTCCAGCGCCTTTACCCGCAGCAAAGACACCCTGCCGATGGTACTGGGCAAGAGCATCGACGGCGAGGTCTGGGTGAGGGATCTGGCCCGCATGCCGCACCTGCTGATTGCCGGCTCTACTGGCTCGGGTAAGTCGGTGGCGGTCAATACCCTCATCACCAGCCTGCTCTTCAAGTACCTAGCCACCGAGCTGCGCTTCTTGATGATTGACCCCAAGATGGTGGAGCTTACGCCCTACGAGGGTATCCCGCACCTGGTGCGGCCGGTGGTGACCAACCCCGCCGACGCCGCCGGGGTACTCCTGGGCGCAGTAGCCCACATGGAGCGGCGCTACAAGATGATGAGCCAGGTGGGCGCGCGCAACCTCGAGCAGTTCAACCAAAAGATGCGGGCCGCAGGCGAGGCCACCCTGCCCTATCTGGTCATCGTGATTGATGAGCTGGCCGACCTGATGATTACCGCCCCCAAGGAAGTGGAACAGGCCATTTTGCGCCTGGCCCAGATGGCCCGCGCCACCGGGATGCACCTGATCCTGGCTACCCAGCGCCCCTCGGTGGACATCCTGACCTCGCTCATCAAGGTTAATATCCCCGCCCGGATGGCCTTCGCGGTCTCGTCGGGCTTCGATTCCCGCACCATCCTGGATACCTACGGGGCCGAGCGGCTGGTAGGGCAGGGCGATATGCTCTTCCACCAGCCGGGTCTGCCCAAGCCAGTGCGCCTGCAAGGCCCCTTCCTATCCGAGACCGAGGTGCACCGCATCGCCGCCTTCTTGCGCGAACAGAGCTTCGAGGACGCCTTCGTGGTGCAGTACGGCAGCGATTTTGAAGGCCCCCTGAACCTGGGCGGGGGCGGGGGGGCTGATGCGGGTGAGATCGACTTTGGCGACCCCCTGCTCAAGAAAGCCGCCGAGATTGTGATTGAGGAGGGCTACGCCTCAGTCTCGAGGCTTCAGCGCCGACTCTCGGTGGGGCACGCCCGCGCCGGCAAGCTGGTAGACGCCCTCGAGGCCATGGGCATCGTGGGGCCGCACCAGGGCAGCAAGCCCAGGGATGTGCTGATTACCCGCGACCAGCTACCGGAGTACTTTGGCGGAGGATAGCCACAATACGTTATGGTGCCTCGAGCTACACCGTTACAAATGTCTTTGATTTGTTCTTTTTCTAGGGCCCCCGCCTGAAGCGCAGCAGCAACAGTTCGAAAAACGATGGTGCTTCAACCCGTTCCTAACGGAACGATTCAGGCGGGGTTGATATCACGCCTTGCCAAAACCTACGGCCCCACATATAGCGTCCCCAGGTCGAGGGTGCTTCGGCCACTCACCTGCACCAGGCGTTCCACCCTGGGCTCGCCGTTATCGCATAGACCATTGCCCGAGTCGTCACGGCAGGCGGTCACCAGGTAGCTTCCCGGCACCAGATGGGTTTGAAACTGCCCATTCACCACCGGAACCTGCCTGGAGCTGGGACCACTGAAGCTGACTACAAAATCGCCTTTGGGCAAGGTCCAGGCAAAAGCGCCCGGCAGGTTGAGCAGGCCATGCCCATAGGCATCGTCGCGGCCAGGAGCGCCCAGGTCGGTCAGGTTGGCGCGAAGCAGGTTCCAGGCCTCGCTGGCCGTGCTGGCCCGGCCACTCGACAATAACATGGCCAGGGCCGCCGCTACCTGGGGGGTGGCCTGGGAAGTGCCCATATAGAAGGTGTAGTTGGGTAAGTTGGTGGTGTAATTCCAGGTGGTTGAAAGAATACCACCGCCGGGCTGGGTGGTGTTGCCACCCGGGGCTGCCACATCTACCCTGCTGTTTTGTTGGCTATAGAAGGTCACTTGATTGTTCTGATCGGTGGCCGCAACTGAGATAGCCCCTGGGCAAGAAGCTGGATAGACCATCGCACCAGGACTCCGGTTCTGAAAATTACCGGCAGCTGCCACTACCAGCACCCCCCGCGCAACCACATCCGCCACCGCCTCGCACATTATGTGAGAGAAGTTTGGCGCACCCAGCGAAAGATTGATGACCTGCACAGGCCGGGGGTTGAGCAGCGTCTGGCCGGCTTTCTGCACCGGAATGCCCGCGGCATAGCGGATGGCCAGGGCCACGTCCTCGAAAGTACCATTGCCACTCGGGTCTAATACCCGCAGCGGCAGCACCTTGATGGGGGCATTGTAGGCCATCCCGACGATGCCCGAGTCGGTGCAGGTGGGGCAGGCCGGCGTAAAGGTACCGCTGGTCGCCACCATAATGCCGGTTACGTGGGTTCCGTGGCTGCCCCCGGTCGGGGCCTGCTGGTCGCACGGGTCGGTGGGGTCGGTGTCGCCGGGGTTGTTGGGGACGGGGGAACCACAGGGGCCGTCGGGAGGCGCGGCGTCGCCCACAAAATCGTAGGCGCCTTCCCCGGGATGCCAGAGCTTACCTGCAAGGTCGGGGTGGTCGTAGCGCACCCCGGTATCCACCACCGCTACCGTGATGGGGTTTGGGTAGGTTTGCAGGTACGTAAAGCGTGCGCCGGTGGTGCGCAGGTACCACTGCTGGGGGTAAAACTGGTCGGTGGGCTCGCCCTGGGCCGTTACGATGCCGTTTATTTCGGCCCACTCCACGCTGGGGTCGAGGCGCAGACGCTGCAACAACGCCGCTGGGCTCGAGGTAGAAAGCTTAGTTACACGGCCCACCTGGTCGTGCGAGAGCACCCGGACTCCCTGGGGCAAGGCCACTGCCCGCAGGTCTCGGCGGTACTTGACCAGGATCTCGGTTTGCTTCGCGCTTTGGGTTTCCGGCAGAGCCTGAGCGGACATTGCTCGAGTTCCCAGGCCTATGGTCTGGGCGTTGGGGGGCCCCCCCTCGGCCACCGCACCCACCACCCGCACCAGGGGCAGGCGCACTTCAACCGTGGCTTCCACGTCGCCCGAGACCATCAGGCGGCCAGTGTACTCCGGCTGGTCGGCAACCTCGCCGGCAAAATCGGCCTTGAGCTGAACCACTTTGGGGCCGATACCGCTGCTGGGGCTTACCCTGAACCAGTTGCTGAGTGCATCTACGCGCCAGGCCACGTTGGTACCCACCCGCAAGGCCAGGCTGCCCTCGAGGCCCTCCATAACCACCACGCCAGGAATGGTGTGGGCCGGGGCCAAAGCCCCCTGGGTCGAGCAGCCTGCCAGCACCAGCAAAACCGAAAGAATATAGAGGCGCATCTACTTCACACTAGCGCCGTAGAGGCATAAGTCAAGCCAGTTTTGAACAATACCAACTGGTTGCGAAGAGCACTCTAGTCACCCGCAACCGCCGTAAATCGCCTGTGTTCCAGGTAACGCTCCAGCAAAAACAACAGCAGCGCCAGGGCAAGGAGTGGCAGTTGCAGGTTCAGGGCTTTGCGGCCCTCCAGGCGGCGGAGTTCGTCGGTGCTGGCAAGCAACTGGCCTCCGCTGGCTTCCGCAAGCTGGCCCAGGTTGGCCCGGCCATCCTCCAGGCGCCACTCCGGCAGGCTGGGCAAGGCAAATCGCAAGCGCGGTTGTTCATTCTCGAAGACCACCGCCTGGCCCGTAGCTTCCTTGGGCAAGCGGGCCTCGAAGCGCAGGGGCCCGGTAGGGGCAAAGCTCTGTTCCAGCCCGCTTGCCCGCAGGCTCGGGCGTTCAAACTGGCCCTCGAGCAGCACCTTTACAAAATCGTCCTCCCGTATGGCCTGCACACGGGGGCGGGCCGGGGTCTGCGCAAGCCAGCGCACCAGCTCGGCCAGAAGGGCAGAGGCGCCTGGCCAGTCCTGCCAGGAGCGCGAAAGGTCGGTGGTCAGGGCCGCTACCCGGCCCCGCCCGCTCTCCCCCACCGCCAGTACGGCGCCCTCGCCCGAGCTGAGCAGGGTCTGGGCCCAGGGTTTGGTTCTGGCTGGCAGTATCACCCGCAGGGCAGAAGGGTTGGTGTCGCGGGTGACAGGATGTGGCCGCACCGAAACCGGGAAGTTGCCCTCGAGGGCTTCCCGCTTGAAGGCCCGCTGGGCCTCCTCGAGGAAAAAGCGGGGCAGGTCTTGCGGGCTGGGCACATCCCAGAAGCTGCCGCCCCCAGCCTGGGCCAGCTCACGCAAAAACTGGCGGTCGGCGTCAGCTCCAATCGCCACCGTGCTGGTTTTGATCTTGGGGCTGGCATCGCGGGCCGCATCGAACAGATCGGGGGTTACATCGGCGGCCAGCCCATCGGTCAGGGCGATGACCTGTTTGGATGCGGTAGGGACTTGCTCTAAAGCCTCCAGGGCCTCGAGGTAGGCCCGGCGAATCATGGTGCCTCCCCCTGCCGAGGTAGACAGCAACAGGCTCTCGGCCTCTTTGCGGCCCTGCTCGGTCATGGGCCGCGGGCGGAACAGCCAGCGCGGGCGGTCGGAGAAAATTACCACCCCGATGTAGTCCTGGGGGCGTGCCGAGCGGATTAGCTCGAGCGAACCCACCACCGCCAACCCCAGCTTGTCGGCCTCGAGCATGCTGCCCGAGACATCCAGCACCAACACGATCCCCACCCCACCTGGCTCTTCCAGCGGCTCCACCGGCAGGCTATCGGCCAGGCTGGTGCGCTCCCAGCCACCAAAAAACAATCCCCTGGGGGTGGCCGTCCACAAGAGGCTGCCGCCCTGGTTCAAAAAGCTTTGCAGGGCATCCAGCTCGGCAGCCGATAGATCCCGCGCCCCTACCCCCAGGGCCACCACCTCGGCCCGGATTGGCAGGGTAATTTCTTGCCGCTCCTCCACGGCGAAACCCTGGGCTTTGAGGTAGCGGGCCAGGGCCGCATCCCCCAGCACCCAGACCCGGGTGGCGTCGGAGGGGCTTAGCTCGAGGCGGGCTTGTTCGCTACCCAAGGAACTCTCCACCTGCGCCGTTACCACAGCAGGCCCGTCCAACTGAAAACGATACCCCAGGCTGGTGCGCCCAGGTTCAAGCTCGAGGTCGCGCTCGAGCCGCCCCGCTGGGCCGTTTATGGTCAGCCTGGCCCGTATGCGCTCGGGGGACGATCCCCTATCGGGACTCGCTGGCGCTCGTGCACCAACGGACGAACCCCTATCGGGACTCGCTGGCGCTTGTGCAAAGGTGGAATCCAACACCGCCCGCACCTCGATGGTTTCACCCTTAGCAGGCAGGGCCGGGGCCAGAAGCGATAGTGAGATGTGGGGGCTGGGGGGCAGATAAATGCCATAGATGGGAATGCCTACCGGCTCGGCCTTATCCTGAAAAAGGCCATCCGAGACCAGCACAATGCGGTCTGGGTTCAGGGCCTGGGCTTTCCGCAGCGCCTCTTTAAGCAGCGTACCCTCACCCAGATCCAGCCTGCGGGCCGTGGGCGAGGCCACCTGAACCGCCCCGCTGGCAAAAGCCACGTACTGCGCGCCCGGCAGATTTAGCTGCGGTGCCACCTCCCACACCGCCGCGCGCACCGAGGGGCTTTGGTCGAGCAACACAACGGTTCGCACCGGCCGCACAGGCAGGCTGGGCCCCCAGAATGCCAGCAGCAGCAAGGCCATCACGGCAGCGCGAAGCCAGAACAACATGGGTTCATTATCGAGTATCCCCCTTATGCAAAAGTAAACCGCAGATACCAGACCATGACCAAGGGCCACGCATCCAATACAATTAGAACCAGTATGAACCGAGTGTTGCTGGGTGTGCGGGGCATGGAGCGACCTGAGCAAGTAGCCAAGGTATCGGGCGCGATTAGAAGACTTGAAGGTGTGCACAGCGTCCAGCCTGCCGATAAAGGGCAGCTCGAGGTCGAGTACGACCCACAGCAGCTCACCGTGATGGACTTGATCCGGGTTGTGCGGGAGCAGGGCTTTCTAGCGGGCATGCTGTAGCACCCGATTCGGCCCACTAGAAACATCTAATTTTGGAAATCCCACTGGCTTGTTCCCTTGACCTAAAGAGTTTGTAAAAGACCACAGTGAACGTATTTGAAGGGCTTTTTATCATTAAACCCCCGGGTAGAACCCGGGGGTAAGGGGGAAGCTGGCCTCTACCGGTTGTTGCAGGTAGAAGCCTCCATATGCTGGATGAGATATTGCTCAAGAGACATGGTTTGCCCACTTGCAAAGGTCAAGGTGAGGTTCTCCCCAGGAACGCAGTTGCGGTTCTGGTCATTCAGCACACCCGTAAAGGTGACCGTTTGTCTATCCAAGGTCAGGTAGCCGCTCTGGATGGTAATGACTCCCGTGTTCTCGTCAACGTCTGTGATTTTGAAGTAAAGTCGGGCGGTGTGGTTCTGTGTGTCAAGTTTGACGTCCACCTCACCTGAGGAGGCGTTAAACTTCTCCAGGAGGCTACCGCACATTCCTGGGGTGCTTGAGCCGTTCACTTGGAGTAAACCCTCGGTGTGAAGGGCGGAATCGTTGCCCTGGGTGAGTAGGTTTAGGTTCCAGCCAAAGGAGAGTTTTGTAGCGCTGGTGTTAAGGCTCAAATCTTGGAGATCCACCAAACGCCCCGTACCCGCAGGTCGATTGATGAATCCCTGAAGGGAGAGTCTCTCCGGCTCAAACAAGTACTTCCCAATCAAGCAGGTGCTGGAGCGCCACTGGGCTTGGAAGGTGGCCTCACCCTCGTTGGACCCGTTTTCACCCAGATCCAGCCGAGCAAAAGCCTTGGTAGGCATTTCCTCGAGGTATTGACCCTGCTGGTCATAGGGTTGGTGCAAGTAGACCGTAGGAGAAGCGGCTCCTTTAGTGGAGTAATTCCAGTCTACCAAGAGTTTGTTCCACGCGCTTCCCTTCTGGTAGCGGATCTCCAGGTCGTCGCTTGAGCCAGCTAGAGTACAGCTACCACCGTTTGGACATTGCACCTGTCCTCTGGGCAGATCCCGCAGGTAGGCTTGAGGCAGAATGTTCCCGAGAAGGCTCTGGAAGCTGGGGAAGGGCTGCTGCAGATAAGTCAGGGGATCAATTTTCTGGACAAGAGGCTGCAGGCCCTGGCTGGATAACCCCACTTGAGGGAGTAGGCCTTGAAACTCCTGCTGCAGCTGTTGGATTGTTCCTTCAAGCTCCTGTCCAACGGCTCGGAAGTTTGCTGTTAGCTGGCCGGGTGTCGCAGAAGGAGTAGGCGTCCCACCACCACCACTTGTGCCACATGAAGCGAGGAGAATGCCTAAAACCAAAACGCTTACAATCCTCCAATGGCCTTTCATGTGTAGACCTCCACCTCAAGAGTATTTACTGTGTTGGGCGATGTCAACCTGATTCTAGAGAACCATAACACCATAAACATCATTTACAGTTAGGCCCCCATGCAGGTAACATAGGGACGTCTGAGGCAGGGCGCACCCGCCCAGGCATGGAAACCAGCCCAAAACCAAAACGGAGCTGTCCGTTGTACACAACCCACTTTCTACATCAGGGTTGGAGTACGCTATGGTGTTTACACCAAGCCAATCGCAGTATTCTGTACAAGCACTTACTGCGTTCAGTTTGGCGGTGCTGGGGTTATGCCTGAACCACTAGACGGCTTGTCACAAAGGAGAAACTATGGCCTACCGAGACGACTTTAAAACCCGCAAAAGCCTCTCCACCAAAATGGGTGAGGTGCATTACTTCGACATTATGGAACTCGAGCGTCAGGGCATTGCGCCGGTGTCCAGGCTGCCCTTTAGCATCCGGGTGATGCTAGAAAGCCTCCTGCGCAACCACGACGAGTACAAGATTACCAAAGACGACGTGGTGGCCCTGGCCAACTGGCAGCCCGACCCCGGCGAGGTCAATGTGCCACTGATGCTGGCCCGGGTCATCCTGCAAGACTTTACCGGCGTGCCAGCGGTGGTAGACCTGGCCGCCATGCGCGATGCCGTGGCCAAGCTGGGTGGCGACCCCGAGATGATCAACCCCACCGTACCGGTAGACCTGGTGATTGACCACAGTGTGCAGGTGGACTATTTCGGTACTTCGTATGCCTTTGCCCAGAACGTGGAGCTCGAGTACAAGCGCAACGAGGAGCGCTACCGCCTGATCAAGTGGGGTCAGAACGCCCTCAAAAACTTTCGCGCCGTACCCCCCGGCACCGGCATCGTGCACCAGGTGAACCTCGAGTACCTGGCTTCGGTGGTGATGACGCAAAAAGACGAGGACGGCAAGCTGTACGCCTTCCCCGATTCTCTGGTGGGCACCGACAGCCACACCACCATGATCAACGGCCTGGGCGTGCTGGGCTGGGGGGTGGGTGGCATCGAGGCCGAGGCGGTGATGCTGGGCCAGCCCTACTACATGCTGGCGCCCAAAGTGATCGGCTTCAAGCTACTGGGCGAACTGCCCGAAGGTGCCACCGCCACCGACTTAGTGCTGCGGGTAACCGAGATGATTCGCAAGCACGGGGCGGTGGGCAAGTTCGTGGAGTTCTATGGCCCCGGCGTGTCCAAACTCTCGCTGGCCGACCGCGCCACCATTGCCAACATGTCACCGGAGTACGGCGCGACCATGGGCTACTTCCCCATCGACGACGAGACCCTGGCCTACCTGCGTCTTACGGGCCGCTCCGACGAGCAGGTAGACCTGGTGGAGAAGTACGCCAAGGCCGTGGGGCTGTGGCGCACCGACGAGGCCGCCCCGGTCTACAGCGAGCACCTCGAGCTCGACCTCTCCACCGTAGTGCCCGCCCTAGCCGGCCCCAAGCGCCCACAAGACCGGGTCAACCTAGGCGAAGTGAAGCAGAGCTTCCTGGAACACCTCACCAAAGACCCCAAAGAACGCGGATTTGGTCTAAAGCCTGAGCAGCTCGATAAAAAAGTGGTTGTCCAGCGGGGCCGCGACGAGTTTGAGCTCGCCCACGGCTCGGTGGTGATTGCCGCCATCACCAGCTGCACCAACACCTCCAACCCCTCGGTGATGCTGGGGGCAGGCCTGCTGGCCAAGAAAGCCGTGGAGGCCGGTCTGGACACCCAGCCCTGGGTCAAGAGCAGCCTGGCTCCCGGCTCCAAGGTGGTCACCGAGTACCTCGACGCCGCCGGACTCACCCCCTTCCTCGAGGCCCTGCGTTTCCACACCGTGGGCTACGGCTGCACCACCTGCATCGGCAACTCGGGGCCCCTGCCCGAAGATATTTCCAAGGCGGTCAAGGAAGGCGACCTGGTGGTGGCAGCAGTGCTCTCGGGCAACCGCAACTTCGAGGGTCGGGTCAACCCCGACGTAAAGGCCAACTACCTGGCCTCGCCCATGCTGGTGGTGGCCTACGCGCTGGCCGGGCGGATCGACATCGACTTCACCAGCGAGCCCATCGGCTACGACCCCAACGGCAAGGCCATCTTCCTCAAGGACATCTGGCCCAGCCAGGAAGAGATTCGCCAGGCCGTCCACCAAACCCTGGATGCCGAGATGTTCCGCCGCCAGTACGCCACCGTCTTCGAGGGCGACGAGCGCTGGAAGGCCCTCCCGGCCCCCACCGGCCAGCTCTACCAGTTCGACCCGGCCAGCACCTACATACAGAACCCACCCTTCTTCGAAAACCTGAACCAGGCCCGTGAGATCGGCGACATCAAGGGGGCGCGGGTGCTGCTGCTTTTAGGCGACTCCATCACCACCGACCACATCTCGCCCGCCGGCAACATCGCCAAAAACTCCCCGGCAGCCCGCTACTTGATGGGCCACGGGGTCGAACCCGCCGACTTCAACTCCTACGGCTCGCGGCGTGGCAATCACGAGGTGATGATGCGCGGCACCTTCGCCAACATCCGCATCCGCAACCTGATGCTGGACGGCAAGGAAGGCCCCTACACCAAGAAGCTGCCCAAGTCCGACCGGGGCGCCGAACCGGGCTCGGGTGAGGAGATGTTCGTCTACGACGCCGCCATGCAGTACAAGGCCGAGGGCACGCCCCTGATCGTGATCGGCGGCGCCGAGTACGGCAACGGCAGCAGCCGCGACTGGGCCGCCAAGGGCACCTATCTGCTGGGCGTGAAGGCCGTTATTGCCCAGAGCTTCGAGCGTATCCACCGCAGCAACCTGGTGGGCATGGGCGTGCTGCCCCTGCAGTTCCAGCCCGGCCAGAACGCCGCCAGCCTGGGCCTCACCGGCTACGAGGTGTACGACATCCTGGGCCTCGAGGACATCACCCCCGGCAAAGAGCTCACCGTGGTGGCTACCCGGGCCGATGGGAGCCAGGTGAGCTTCCAGGTCAAAGCCCGCATCGACACCCTGGTCGAGGTGGACTACTACAAAAACGGCGGCATTCTGCAGACCGTTCTGAAAAACATGCTCTCCGAAAAGGCGAAAGCGTAAAACCTACCCTACAGCGATGGCGGGGGCTTTGCCTCTGCCGTCGCTTTTTAGGCACCCTTCATATGAACCCCGCCTGAATCGTTCCGTTAGGGAGAGGTTAGGGCATCATCGTTTTCAGGCTGTTGCTACCCGCGCTTCAGGCGGGGGCCCCAGAAAAAGAACAAATCGAAGACATCTGTTATCAATATTAGGAGCGCTCCAAGGAAACCCCTCAATTAGCTGCATTAGCCACTCGTTGGCAGCGCCAGGATTGCCAATCACTTGGGGGCGAGGTGGGCTGGGGGCTGTGCTAACATAGCAGCGTGCGCTTTAGAGGGGCCGGGTAGCCTGCCCCTGCAGGTTGCTGGCTTTTTATTGGAGATTCGATGAAACCTAGTGTCAGTGTCGTGGTACCGGCCCGCAACGAAGAAGAGATGATTGGGGCATGCCTGCAGTCGATATTAAAGCAGGAGCCTGCCCCCCACGAAGTCATCCTGGTTGACAACGGCTCCACCGACCGCACCGGCGAAATCGGGCGCAGCCTGGGTGTGCGGGTCATCTACCAGCCCAAGCCCGGCCTGCACATTGCCCGCCAGACGGGCCTCGAGGCCGCTACCGGAGAGGTTGTGGCCGCCACCGATGCCGACTGCAGGGTAGAGCCCGGCTGGATCGCGGCCATCCAGGAGGCTTTTAGCGACCCGGAGGTGGTGGAAACCTACGGCCCGCTCGAGTTTTTCGATGGCCCCCTCTTCGACCGCATGCTCTCGCGCTACGGCTACCCGCTGTTTTTAGGCATCATGGCTAAGCTGGGCCAGCCCAACACCGCAGGGGGCAACCACGCCGTTCGCCGAGCGGTGGCCCTCGAGGTCGGTGGCTACGACGTGCCATACGGCGAAGACTTGCGGTTGATGCTCAAGCTAAGAGCTCGCGGCAAAATCGTCTATACCCCCAAAGCCCGGGTGCTGACCTCGGGCCGCCGTCTGAGCAAAGGGCGTTGGAAGATGTACGGGGTGCACCTCAAAAATATCTGGGCGCGCTTGCGTGGAGCCCCGCAGGACTATGGCAACGACTATTACGCAGACCGAGAACGGCAGTAAACCCGCCTGCCCCCTCACGTCCAGGGGGCTGGGGCTTCCGGCTCTGCGTGCTGGTGCGCTTTTAGCTTGCCAGGCGCCAGGCCCGAATCAAAGGTAACAGGGCCATCCCGAAGGAGGTTTTTGTGGAAATTCTCATTTTGCTTTTGCTGTTGCTGGCCCTCTATCTGGGCGCCGACATCGTCTACCGCTGGATGGGTGTGGGGGCAGTTGCCTGGGGCAGCCGCAGCAGTCCCAAAATCGCCCTGACCTTTGACGATGGCCCCAGCCTTCACACCGAGGCCATCCTGGAACGCTTGCGAGAGCACGGCATTAAAGCTACTTTTTTTGTGCTGCAGAGCCAGGTACAGCGGTATCCCCAGCTGCTGGACAAAATCCTGGCCGAAGGCCACCAGGTCGAAAGCCACGGCCAAGTACACCGTCCGGCCTTCTTGCTGTGGCCCTGGCAGGAGGCCCGTCAAATTCGGGCCATACCGGGCCGGTTCTATCGCCCGCCCCACGGCATCCACTCTCCCCTAACCCGCCTGCTGGCCAAAGCGGCTGGCAAACAGGTAGCGCTGTGGGATGTGGAGGCGCAGGACTGGACCAGCAAAGACCCCCAGGCCCTGGCCCAGCGCATCCTGGTCTGGTGCAGGCCGGGCTCTATTATCCTGCTGCACGACAACGACCGGTTTCCACAAACCCTGGCCATTCTCGACGAAATTTTGCCCCTGCTAAAAGAGCTGGGCTACCAGCCCGTGCGGCTGGATGAGCTCGAGGCCCGACCGCTCACCTGGCGCGAGGGCCTGATGCGGGCCAGCCAGGGCGGACATGAGCGGTACTTTATAAAGAACAAGGTACAGCGGCTGGGACTGGGGCCCTTCGATTACCTGGCGGTAAGCCCCTGTGCATTCCCTGGCCCCAGCCAGCCTGGTTTAAGGAAAGGTGAGCCCAGCCTCGAGGTGCACCTCGACTCGGTACGTACCCCTGCCATGACCCAGATGCAGCTTTTGCGTGAGGGACGCAAAGGCTTTACCCTGCTGGCCGAGTATGTGCAGTCCAGGCCGGAAATTCGGGGTGTATGGGGTATTTCCCAGGCAGCCACGGGGTTGCGTGTGTTTGGGTTTCACCTGGCCCCCGTTACGCTGCTGCAACGCTTGATTAGCGGCACGGCCAGCGCATGGTTTTTGTGGCTGTACCGGGGTGAGTTACCCAAGCGCTCACTGCCATTGGCGATTTTGGGATATAGCCCGAGGGACGAGTTTCTGGCCAAGTGGCTCAAGTCCGCAAAAGCGCCAGAAAACCTCCAGGAGCGGTAATTGAAGGCTGTGCTAACATATACCCGTGCGTCTATACCGCATTGGCCTGTTTACCGACACCTATCTCCCGGCACCTAACGGTGTTGCCACCAGCGTTTACTTGCTTAATCGTGAGTTGCGCCGCATGGGCCACGAGGCCTGGGTGCTGGCCCCCGAAATGCCGGATGCCGAACCCCAGGAGGACTGGGTGGTACGGATACCCAGTGTGCCTTATCCCTTTTTCGAAAACCAACGGCTGGCCATGCCCAGCAGCCGCCTGTTGCCCACCGAATTCGAGATTTTTCATACCCACACACCATTGTTTATAGGTATCTGGGGAGCCCGGCTAGCCTACCGCAACCGCCTCCCGCACGTCTCAACCTTCCATACCCACCTGGAAAAATACGCCCACTATATCCCCGGCTTAGCTACCCTCGACAAGTATATGGGCATCATGCAAAAGGTCTGCCAAGCCTTCTACAACCGGGCCGACGTGGTGATTGCTCCCACCGAGCCAGTAAAAAAACTGGCCGAAAGCTACGCTATAGAACGTGAGATAAAGGTGATTCCCACGGGTATCGACACCGACATTTTGCAGTCAGCTCCGAACCCAGTCTCGCCCTGGCCTTCCGGCAAACGCCGGTTGCTGTATACAGGACGACTGGGAAAGGAAAAAAGTGTGGATGTGGTGATTCGAGCCCTGGCCGAAATTCGCAAAGAGTCGGATGCTCATCTAGCTCTAGTGGGAATGGGGCCAGAACAAGAATCGCTCGAGCATCTGGTACAGCAACTTGGCCTTACCGAACACATCACCTTTGTGGGGCCGGTTTCTTACGACAAGATCGGCGGTTACTACCGCATGGCCGAGCTTTTCCTGTTCGCTAGTGAGACCGAAACCCAGGGGTTGGTCATCTGGGAGGCCCAGGCCGTGGGCGTGCCCGTAGTTGCTGTAGGTGCGGAAGGTACGCTGCAAGGGGTGGAGGTGGGCAGCAGCGGCTACCTGGTACCACCCGGCGATTACCGTGCCATGGCCGAAAAGGCGCTCGAGCTACTCCGAGACGAGTCTTTACGGCAACGCTTTAGCGAAGGCGCCCGTAAGTTTGCTGATCAACGCACGGCCCGCCGGGTGGCCGAGCAGATCGTGGCCGTCTACGACGAGGCCACCCGGCTGGTGGAAGTCGAACCGCGCCGCCTCAAGATTCCGTTCCCCCGTCTACCCCAAAACAGCTTCAGCAGCTCCCGATAGCCGTGGTGAGCCCCAGGATTTATTCTCCCCCAAGACGAGCTCCGTGACCCGCTACCGCATCCGCACACGCCCCACCCAGCCCTTTGCGGGCGAGCGCACCCAGGCGGTGCCCGGGCGGGGCCTCGAGTTCTACGAGCTGCGCGGCTACACCCAGGGTGACGAACCCCGCTTTATCGACTGGCATGCCTATGCCCGTACTGGACGGTTATATACCCGCATCTTCCAGGCCGAAGCCCCGGCCCGCTTCACTTTTTTTCTGGATGGCTCTAAAAGCATGCTGCTCTATGGCAAGCAGGCCTATGCCGAGCGGGTAGCGCATATTCTGACAGGGCTGGCCAGGCCGGAAGGCGCTTTTTTGTGGGGTGGGGGCCGCTACCGGGGCCAGCTAGGCTGGGTGGAAGCGGGGCCTTCGGTGTTGCTCCAGCAGCCCCGGCCCAGGGGCGTAACGGTGCTGCTGACCGATGGTCTGGACGAGGCAGACTGGCCGCGCATGCTGCAAAAGCTCCGGCGTGTGGTGCTCATTCAGATCATGGCCCCCGAGGAGCTGGCCCCCCACTTTAGCGAGGCCCTGCTGCACGATGTGGAGGTAGACCAGCGTATGGAGGTAGGGCAGGCGGAAATACGGGGTTACCAGGAGGCGCTGGAAAAGCACCTGCTGCTTCTTAGAACCATCGCCCGTCGACTGGGAAGCTATGCGCTCTTACGCGTGGGCCAACCAATTGTACCGGCCTTGCTGCGGCAGGGCGTTCTGGAGGAGCGCTAAGTTTCTCCAGAGTTGAAATGCAAGTTGCTGCTCCAAAATATCACTGAGGCATTGCGCCAGGTAGGCATAGACTCATTCCGCGGGGTTTTGCCAATCTACCCTGGTGCAACTTATATGAACCCCGCCTGAATCGTTCCGTTAGGGATTGTCAGAGCATCCTGGCTTTTCGAGCTAATGCTATCCGCGCTTCAGGCAGGGGCCCCAGAAAAAAGAACAAATCAAAGACATCTCCTATTAGACCCACCTGAACCTGCTATAGCGTAAATGCTTCTGGTGGGAGGGCATAGCCCAGAGGTTCCAGCAGGGCCGCTAGGTGGAACCTCTGGAACTCCTCTGGGGGCACGTACTCGCCTATAAGGCGCAGGGCCTCGACAGGCAAAGGCTTGAGGGCAATTACGCAGTGGTAGGGTTGCAGCAAGGCCAGCGGCAGGTTTCCCCCCGCATACACAATGAGGTCGGCCTGGCGGGCCACCACCGTGGCCTGCACCTCGGCGGCAGCCGCCACCCCCCGCTGGGGCAGCGGCAAAAGCTCCAAAAAGCCCTCGCCCTCGGGAAAACTCCGGCCAAGCACCGAGACTTTGGTCAGTCCGCGCAGACCCTGGGCCAGTTCCGGGCGAACAGGGCCCAGCCAGAGCGCTTTATCGCCGAAGGCATAGCGGCGAATCAGGTTGGCCAGCGCGATGGGCTCGAGGTAAAACCCACGGGTTCCAGTAACCTCGGGCAGCACCAAGTCTACCCGCCGGGCTTGAAGCGCCTCGGGCTCGAGGTTTTGCACGGCATTCAGGGCCAGGGCCTGCAGGCCGGGGTCTTCCAGCACCGCACCCCGGAAGCCCAGAGGTTGAAGGCCCATGAGGGCGGCCTCGAGCCTCGCTCCCGGCTGGCTTGGGTAGACAAACAGGGGCAGGTGGTGGTGCAACGAGGCTGCCAGTAGCGGCTCGAACCAGCGGCTGTGGCCCTGGTGAAAGACCACCAGGGGGCGGGTTGCGGTGTAATCGCGGGCGTGCATCGCCCCCTAATCTACAATGCCTGCAGACCCTGGGCCATCTTGGCAGGTTTTGTAGGTACCCCGCCCAAATCAGGCCAAAGCCAACCCGTAAGAAGTGTCCCTGGTTCGTCCGGTCTGCTGCACCGGAGCGATTCTTATTCAACGCTTTTACTGAAGCAGACCTGTACTTAAAAAGCCACCGGTCTCAGAAGCCTTCTACAATAAAGCCCACCGTAAAGCGTTGAAAGCTCTCCGAGCCTATGATCTGGCTCACCTCGAGGTAAGGGCGGTAACCCCGGTCAGGAAACTGCACACCCGCCGAAAAAACGGCATAGAACCGCTCACCAAAGCGCAGCCGCAGCTCGTTTTGAGCGGTATAGCCCGTGACACCCAGCGCCAGCCCACCGGCCAGGTATGGCCGCACCAGCAAGAAGATGGGCAGCACATACACCACCTCGCCGCTCAGGTAAAGCCCGCCCGGAGAGCCCACCACCAGCTGGGAGCGGAAATCAATGGGGTAGCCGTCCAGGTAGAGTCCCAGATGACCCATGAAGTTGCCGCCCGGGCCATTTCGTACCGAAAAGCCAATATCGGCGCCGCTGGCAAATGCCAGGCCGAACAACAGCACAAATATTGCCCCAATGCGGCCAGTATGCTTTTTCATACCCTTACCCTACTCGGCAGTGTGCAGATATTGCAAGCAACCCCAATTCGGAAAAGCCACCAGCCACATTCCCCCAAGCTGCGCCAACAGCAGACGCCAAGCGGGGTTGTGCTCCATCAGCTTGAAGAGACCATAGCCCAGCAGCACCGCATAGAGGTGAAAGACCAGCCCCTGGGTTTTACGGTAGGGGACGATCCCCTGTCGGGACAGGCTTTGCCTGTGCACCAGGGAGCGTTCGCTCAGCCCCAGCCGATCCAGGCTGGAAAACACGCTTTCCACCATCCGGTGCCCTTGCAAAAAGTACCGCTCCCGTCGAGTATGGGGCCGCATGTTCCGCTTGTGCCTGGCAATCAGATCCACCCCCTGCCGGGCCGCCTGTGCCTTGAGGGCCTGGCTCAGATAGCCTTTATCTCCCGTGACCACCACATAGCCCAACCCCTGTAGCAGCCGCGCGGCCACCACCACGTCATGTTTGTGGGCCGGACAGAGCAGCACCCGTCGCAAGAAGCCCTGGTCATCAACCAGCGCGTGTAAGCGCAATCCGTAAAAGTACGTGCGGTTGGCATGATCCCGACCGGAGCCTGACCCGCTTAGCCCGCGCCAGGGCTGCGGTGGGCAGCTTCTTGGAATCCATACGCAGGCACGGTGCAGGGTTATAGAGACCGGCCAGGGCTTTGACCGCCAGAATCACCTAGCCGAGTAGCTGGGCTTTGCCTTCACAGAAGGTAGCGGGTGCGGGAACCTGGTGCCCATGCGTGCGCAGCCAGTACAAGACATCCTGGGCGTAACGGAAGCGCCAGAGGTGCTGGTAGACGGCCAGGGCGATGATGAGCTCATCGCTATAGCGGGGCTTACGTCCTTGCGGAGCCTTCTTGCGTCTGGGCAGCAGCAGCGCTTCTACGGCTGCTACAATCTCTGGTAGGGACGGGTAATGTCGCATAACCAACCCCCGTCCCTTATTTTCTACTGGGTGTCAGGTTCTTTTCCGAATTGGCGTAGAGTTTTGGTCCACTCTACAAACGTCGTGCGGCTCAGGGCGTACCGATACCGGCTGTACCCCGCTCCTGCTCAGGCCGAGTTCCTGGCCAGGCAGTTCGGGTGCGTCCGCTATGTGTACAACTGGGGCCTGGAGCAGAAATCCAGGCGTATCAGGAAAGCCAAAAGGGAATATCACGGTTTGCGCTGGACAAGCGGCTCACCTCCCTGAAGAAGGAGCTGCCCTGGCTCGCGGAGGTGAACTCTCAGCCCTTGCAGCAAGCCCTGATACACCTGGACAAAGCCTTCACCCGGTTCTTTCGGGAGAAGAGGTGACGCGGGGAATCCCACGGATTTAGCCGTTTGCGACCTGAAAGGGTCGGAGAGGAATACCAGTAATGGACTCTGTAATACCCAGATGCCCCTACCCAAGCGTGCGAAGGAGTAATCCGACGTGCGGAGCCTTGGGGACAATGTTTCGGCAGCAGGGAGCCTCAACCCTGCTTCGAACTAGGGGGAGCTTGGGACGGGTGAGCGAAAGCGAACCATCGTTTGTACGGCCCGTTAAGGCGAACTGGCGAAAGAGGCTGTCACGCCAGAACCAAAATGGTAAGTGGGTAGGACTGGTCGGTACGGCTACGGCCAGCGGTATTCATAAATCCCACCGGGTCACAGATGGCAC